>JAAVFY010000036.1 GCA_014800515.1 Bacteroidales bacterium | reverse complement strand
GATAGATGCGCGATAATTTTGAGNCAGGTTGGCCGCGGAGCGAAGGAGCTTAGCGAGCTAAGCGACTGAGTGACAAGGTCAAGATGGCCAAAATTAGCCGCATATATCATATTAAGATATTTTCAAAGTTACTTAGTTATTTATCGTTTAATTTTTCTTAGCTACTTGGTGGTGCCGGTTATCACTTTTAATAGANGTGTGGTTTTACTTCAGAGTCNGGCTTTAAGTGNGTGAATATATTCCTCCGCTTTTCTGCGGGCTTCCGCATTAGTGAGAATAAGNTCGTCAAGAGTCACTTCGCGCAGATGCNGCATCGCTCTCATCGTGGNCTCGGCCANAATAGGCATCTCCGTGAATTTTATTTCGCCTCTTAGGAAGGAAGCCACGNCTATCTCGTTGGCGGCATTAAGGATGCANGGCATATTGCCGCCGAGATAAGCAGCCTCAAAGGCGAGCCGNAGCATGGGGAAACGATCGGGATCCGGACTCTCGAAAGTGAGAGTGGAGTATCTTGATAGCGGAAGGGGAGAGGTGGTGGTCGGCAGACGCTGCGGCCAAGCTAACGCATAGCGTATCGGCATACGCATATCGGGCATTCCGAGCTGCGCTTTTATCGACCCGTCTACATATTCCACCATGGAATGGACTATCGACTGCGGATGAACCACAATCTCTATCCGCTCGGGCTTAACACCGAAAAGCCAGCTCGCCTCCATCATCTCAAACCCTTTATTCATCATGGAAGCTGAGTCTATGGTCACCTTCGCTCCCATATCCCAGTTGGGATGGCGCAGGGCGTCTGCGGCCGTGACGTGTTCAAGCTGCTCTGAGGTGAANGTGCGGAACGGTCCGCCGCTGGCTGTGAGTATAATCTTGCGAAGCTCCCCGGGATTCTCCCCCTGAAGACACTGAAAGATGGCGGAATGCTCGCTGTCCACCGGCAATATCCGGCCCGACCGTTGATCCACCAACGAGTATATGATGCTGCCGCCCACCACGAGTGTCTCTTTGTTGGCGAGAGCTATGACCTTCCCGGCTTTTATGGCTTTTACGGTGGGAATCAATCCGCTGTAGCCCACCAGCGCGGTGACTACTGTCTCTATCTCGGGCAGACACCCGGCAGCTGCCACGGCTTCATCGCCGGCAGCTGTCTCTATGCCGCTGCCGGCAAGAGCTTCGCGAAGCTCGGGCAGATAAGTCTCATCGGCTATCACNGCNAGACGCGGCCTGAATTTCAATGCCTGCTCGGCAAGCAGACGCCAGTTTNTCCCGGCTGTAAGTGCTCCTACTCTGAATCGTCCGGCATGTTCCTCTATTACCTGAAGGGTCTGTGTTCCGATGCTGCCGGTGCTTCCGAGTATAGCTATCTCTTTTATCACTTGTATTCTTTTGTCTGAGTTGTCATTATTGAATGCGTGAATAGTGGCCGGTATTGAGACAGGAAGTTTAAAAGGCTTCNTAATATTCCATACACGCATACACGCACACACTATCCGTTGGCAAAATTAGTCAAAAAATCCCACCTCTGCAAGTCGTGGCGATCAGCCGGCCTGCTCCCTGACAGACAGGCTGTTTCGCCCGCGCCCGCTATCGGCCGCGGGGAGCCTCATATCCGGTGTGGTCTCGCACTCGTCTTGCCGGTTCGCCTATATAGTCGTATGGTCTGAGTGGCGTTCCGTTGTGCCACATCCTTATTATTATTTCTGAATGACGAAACGCCTGTCCGCTTTGCTGCACCGATATGATCTGCCCCTCCTCCACACTTTCTCCGACGCTCACTGTGGGAAGCACCAGCCGGGAGTAGCTGCTAAGAAACCCTTTGCCATGTTGGACCATAACGGTGTGTCCTCCGCCGTCGCGTTCCGATGGATAAACAGCTACTACTGTCCCGTCGGCTATACACCCCACGGAAGCTCCCTCAGCGAGAATGACACGTGGCGACTCGCTGTCGCGTGTCTCGGCGGCAAAAACACTTTCCGCATTCACCGGATAAAANACCATTCCCTCGGATGCCAGAGGGGCAATCACCGAGATATTGAAACGTTCTCGCTCCTTCATCATAGCCACAAACTTCTCTTCACCCGCAGAAGGAGGTATCAACGAGTCAGACGTCAGCCGTGTGATTCCCTTACTCGCGTTGAGCGAATCAGATGGCACGCGGTCAGTGTCAAGCACCTCCCGGATATTGGACAGGAAATCCTTGTTGCGCTCAATGGCCTGATTCANGGAGTCAGCCCTAAGAAGATTATCGATAGTGGCAGCTCGCTCTGTCTCCTTAAGATAACCCGGCAGCAACGACCGCAAGGGAGTCAGACCCACAAGAAGAGCCGCAATGACCAGAATCAGCAAGAATCCTCCCACCGCAAGCAACCATATTCGTGACGGCGTAAGCCGCCAGCTCTTCAACTCCTCNAGCCGCGATTCACTTTCCAGAACAAGCCGATAGACTCTCTTCGCCTTCATAATAACTGTGCAATAGACTTCTCTTAGCCAGACTAACCCTTGTGAGATAACCCTGATCCTTGATGATNCTAAGTCTGGCTGATTCTTGGCCTTAATAAATATGTGTNTATGGAGAGATGGAGTGGGTGCCCCCATCGCAATCACCCTGCGAAATTAAGAAATTTGTAGAGAAGAATCCCTCTCTCCGCACAAAAAATATATTCTCCCTCCGGCGAGTCCGTCCGGTATGCACGGTTCGCCCGGCTCCACCCACTCNAAATCTCCGANCTAATTTAAAAAAATCTTCATTTTATTTTGGTGTATAAAATAAAGGTTGTATTTTTGCAGCACAAAGTAGAAACAACAGAAGTTTAACCAAAATCTAAACTGACCAAACATGAATATTAACGAAATCATGGCCAACCTCGAGGCTAAGCACCCGGGTGAGAAGGAATACCTTCAGGCTGTGAAAGAGGTTCTCCTCTCCGTTGAAGAAGTCTACAACCAGCACCCCGAATTCGAGAAGGCTCGCCTTATCGAGCGTATGGTTGAGCCCGATCGCATCTTCACTTTCCGTGTGACTTGGGTTGACGACAAGGGCGAGGTTCAGAACAATATCGGCTATCGCGTTCAGTTCAACAACGCTATCGGCCCCTACAAGGGCGGTATCCGTTTCCACGCTTCCGTAAACCTCTCTATCCTCAAGTTCCTTGGTTTCGAGCAGACTTTCAAGAACGCTCTCACCACTCTCCCCATGGGTGGCGGCAAGGGTGGCTCTGACTTCTCTCCCCGTGGCAAGAGCGACGCTGAGATCATGCGCTTCTGCCAGGCCTTCATCCTCGAACTCTGGCGCAACCTCGGTCCCGACCGCGACGTTCCCGCAGGCGATATAGGTGTTGGTGGCCGTGAGGTAGGCTACATGTACGGTATGTACAAGAAGCTCGCTCGTGAGAACACTGGCACATTCACTGGCAAGGGCCTCAGCTTCGGCGGTTCTCTTATCCGTCCCGAGGCTACCGGCTACGGCGCTCTCTACTATGTTGACAACCTGCTCCGCAAGGACCTCAATACTACTCTCGAAGGCAAGACTATCGCCATCTCCGGCTTTGGTAACGTTGCTTGGGGTGCCGCTAAGAAGGCTACTGAGCTCGGTGGTAAGGTTGTGACTATCTCCGGTCCTGACGGCTACATCTACGATCCCGCCGGTCTCGACGCTGAGAAGATCGAATATATGCTCGAACTCCGCGCTTCCGGCAACGATATCGTTGCTCCCTACGCTGAGAAGTTCGCTGGTTCTCAGTTCTTCCCCGGCCGCAAGCCCTGGGAGCAGAAGGTTGACATCGCTCTTCCCTGTGCTACTCAGAACGAGCTCGGTGGCGAGGACGCTAAGGCTCTTATCGCCAACGGCGTGATCCTCTGTGCTGAGGTTTCCAACATGGGCTGTACTCCCGAGGCTATCGATGCCTTCATCGAGGCTAAGGTGCCCTACGCTCCCGGTAAGGCTGTTAACGCCGGTGGTGTTGCCGTTTCCGGCCTTGAGATGACTCAGGATGCTGAACACCTCATGTGGACTGCTGAGGAAGTGGACGCTAAGCTCCACCAGATCATGGAGTCTATCCACAGCGAGTGCGTGAAGTATGGCAAGCAGGCTGACGGCTACATCAACTACATGAAGGGTGCTAACATCGCAGGCTTCATGAAGGTGGCTGACGCTATGATGGGTCAGGGCATCATCTAATATTTGCCCTTGATTCTTTCCCCTCCCGGGGAATGATTAAAAATATGTGCCGACTCCCGTGAACGGGTGTCGGCACTTTTTTGTTATTATATTAGTGTGAATCCAATCGCTCTCAGCCATGAAGATATGCTTCACATGCCTGATAGATAGACAATCCTCTTCCTCTCTTCCTCTCTTCCTCTCTTCCTTCTCTTATCTCCTCCTCGCATTCTTCGTCTCTCCCTCACTTTTTGCAAATGATTACGAAGTAATACCACTATAAATTTTTAACCATGAAATCAAACCGTATGAGAAATCTATTACTGATCGTTGTGAGCGTTATTGCTCTTATCCTTCCCTCGGCTTGCGCTTCAGATGCTGACGCTGATGCGGTGGCTAAAAAAATTGAAAAGAATGAAGCTCTCACTCAGGAAGATTATGGAGTGATGCTCGATTATCTCAAACCTGCGATGGAGCAATTGGTGAAGTTTATTGAGATGGGAGCCGATAATAACGATCTCGAAGGATTGGACAAAGAATTTCCCCATTCCGAACTCTTTATGAAAACCATTGGTAAGGAGGAACACAATTTTGACACATCAAACATGGAAAAGGCCCAGAAGCTCACCGAACTCTATATGAAAGCCATCAAAGAGGCTGCCAAGAAACAAGGTGTAGATCTTGATGCGCTCAACAACGGTCTGCCGGAAGATGTACCGGGCATCACCGATGAGGTGAACTATAACACGCCTGCCGATTGAAAGCTCCGACAATATAATCCATCCGAAAAGGAGAGTAAAAATTACGGGTATAGCTTCCGGGATAGCAGGTATTCCACAAAAAGATAGCCGTCCGAATTTAGTATGCACCCCAAAAGTTAAAAACAACTTTTGGGGTGCGTAATGTATAGACAGTACAGATTTTTCAGAATTTATGCATTAGCAGCCTCCTCCTTCTCCATGAGTTCAAGGAGCCTCATCTCGAATTCATCTATTTGCGCCACAAGTTCTTGCATCCTGTTGCCGGCAGATATAATCTCATCGGTATTCATCTCCCCGGACGACATTTTTGCTTCGAGTTCACTCTTCTCCGCTGTCAGCGTCTCGATGTCTTTCTCAAGCTGCTCCATCTCTTTGCGCTCTTTGAAGGTCAGCTTCATTGCCTGCCTACGCTTGCGCTCCTCGTTGCCCGGGTTGTGATTGCCGTTGTCAGATTGGGCTTTTACTTCTCCCTCATCGGCAGCCTTATTTTTAGCTTCGCGAGCCTCCTGCTTCAGGCAATGACGATATGTGGAATAATCACCGGGAAAGTCTCTCACCACACCGTTTCCTTTGAATACGAAGAGATGATCCACAATACGATCAAGAAAGAAGCGGTCGTGACTCACCACAAGTACACATCCCTGAAATCTTGACAGATAATCCTCCAACACTGTCAGCGTCATGATATCAAGATCGTTGGTAGGCTCATCAAGAATTAGAAAATTAGGCTGACGCATAAGCACCGTCGCCAGATAGAGTCTCCGTCGTTCTCCACCCGAAAGTTTGGATATGTACTTCTGCTGAGTGGCCGGAGTGAAGAGAAACCGCGACAGGAAAGCAGATGCGGATAGGCGCGTCTTGTCGTCAATCCTCACCTCTTCTGCGATCTCCCTCACGGCATCAATCACCTTCTTGGACTCGTCGAATCCTGTCATCCCCTCCTGCGAATAATATCCCCATCTCACGGTCTGACCGATGTCGAAGCGTCCGTGGTCGGGTTTCTCTATCCCGAGAAGAAGCTTGATGAAGGTTGATTTCCCGGCACCATTATCACCCACTATCCCCACCTTTTCATATCGGGCGAAGGTATAATTCCAGTCGTCAAGAATTTTTATGGGTCCGAAAGCTTTGCTCACCCCCTTTGCCTCGAATATCTTAGACCCTATATAGCTTGATTTCACATCAAGCTGCACATTCTTCTCGGAGAGATTCACCTGCGAACGCCGTTCGAGATCATGAAAATTATCAATACGATATTTTGCCTTCGACCCTCGTGCTTGTGGCTGACGGCGCATCCATTCGAGTTCGGTGCGGAGAAGATTCTTCACTCGCGCCAGCTCCGCCTCCATATTGTCCATCCTCTCCTCACGTTTGCGAAGATAATAATCGAAATTCCCATCGTATGAGAAGAGCTGCTGAATGTCAATCTCAATTATCTTGGAGCATACCTTGTCGAGGAAATAACGATCGTGGGTCACCATCAGCACCGTCACACGCTGGCGGGCGAGATAATCCTCCAACCATTCTATCATGTCGATATCAAGGTGGTTGGTAGGCTCGTCCAGGATAAGCAGATCGGGCTCTTCGAGAAGAATCTTCGCCAAAGCCACGCGCTTGGCCTGTCCGCCGGAGAGGGTACCCATCTTGCGGTCCAGGTCGCCCACCTTAAACTGCGTCAGCAACCCCGCCATGCGGTCGGTGCTGTTCCAGTCATCGCTATTCCGCGGTGAAGGAGTGGCATACTCCGCCACACTCATCTCCGGGTCAAAGGGTGGTGTCTGCTCAAGATAACCGATCCTGACACCATCGCTCACCACGATAGATCCGCTGTCATAATCCTCCTTGCCGGCGATGATATTCAGAAAAGTAGTCTTGCCTGTGCCGTTCTGAGCCACAAGACCTATCTTGTCGCCCTCATAGATTCCGAGAGTGACGTCGGCGAAGAGCATACGGTCGCCGTATGATTTCGTAAGACCGTTGATTTGAAGAAGACTACGCATATCAGAAGAACATTATTGAAGTGTGAGTATGATGGAGTCTGAGAAGAGTATTATAATTTATTTCGTGCCGATGACAACGGGCACATCAGGCTCACGGTCATCGGCACGAATATCTCTCATTTTAGAAAAAGGAGACAATAGGGGAGAGCTATCAGATAGCGGCAATCACCTCGATCTCCACGAGAGCCTGCTTCGGAAGCTCCTTCACTGCAAACGCGCAGCGAGCGGGGAAAGTCTTATGGAATTCTTCGCCATACACCTCATTCATAGCTCCGAAGAGCGACATGTCTGCGAGGAAACAAGTTGACTTCACAACATTGTCGAGAGTTGCACCGGCCTCAGCGAGGATGGCCTTGATATTCTCGATGCTCTGACGAGTCTGAGCCTTGATGTCAGCAGGCATCTCGCCGGTCTCGGCATTGATAGGAAGCTGACCGGATACGAAGATAAGATTGCCGGTCTGGATAGCCTGGCTGTAAGGACCGATTGCTCCGGGAGCCTTCGGTGAGTTGAGTTCTTTTTTCATAATTGATAGTTTATCTATGAATTTTGATTGAGATAAGCGTTGTGAAATCCGGCCCGGGAATACTCCTGCTTTTGAAAAACAACCGGAATAAATAAAAAGGAAACAAAGGAGAATTTCCTACCGGAAAATCCCCTTTGTTACGCTTAAGAGCCGCGAGTGGGACTCGAACCCACGACCTTTTCGTTACGAATGAAATGCTCTACCAACTGAGCTATTGCGGCATTATGGCATCGGGTAAACCTCCTTTCCACACCGCAAAATTAATACAAATTTCAATTCCCTCCAAATTCTTCCCCCGTTTTTTTCAACCGCCGACACTCATTCAGAAGGGTTGGAGCACATCTACAGACAATACAAGGATCAGAGTTTTGAAATACTGGATTTTCCGTGCAATCAGTTCATTCATCAGGCCCCCGGTTCAGATGCCGAGATTCAGCAATTCTGTACTTTGAAATATGACACAACTTTTCCGAGATTTAAAAAGATTAATGTGAACGGGAATGATGCAAGTCCACTTTATAAATGGCTTGAGGAGCAGAAGGGTGGTGTCTTGGGCTCTTCAATAAAATGGAATTTCACAAAATTTCTTGTTGACCGTGAAGGCAAAGTTGTAGCCCGTTTCTCTCCGGTAACATCGCCGTCTAAAATCGATGGTGACATTAAGTCTCGAAGTGCTTCGTAAATGTCTCGCCGGAATACAGGACGATCCCACAACCTACGACATAATGAAAGCTTATCTCAAGTATGAGGAAGAAGATCAATACTGGAGTGAAGATGCAATAGAAATGATTGCAAAACTTGGCGAACAGAACTGGTTGCTCACCCAACTCTGATAGTCCGCGAATTGCTATAAAAGGCTGATCCCATTTTGAATGGAGCCAGCCCTTGATTTTCATTCCTCGAAAAACATTGATTGATGCCGTCTTATTTATAGAGGACAGCGCTTCGGTCTACGTTGCGCGCATCCACCTCGTTGGAACGTTCTATTTTCTTGCCATAGCCGAAAGAATAGCTTATGCTTATGCCGAAACGACGGTGATACGTGGATCCGAAGTATACGGTCTCGGCCATGCGCAGAAGGGCGGTCTGTCGGTCGGTCATCATCTTCCATGAGGAGTTGAACACGTTGTATGCCATCAGGCGTATATTGAGATTCTGATGCCCGTAGCCTGCGATAAACTGATAGTACTGAGGAGTTGTGCCGCTTGAAAAGTCGCTTATATATTTCGCCGGATTCTGCCAGTAAAGCTGAATATAGAAATTTTTCAGATATAACGTAGCTCTGGCTGCCAATGTCAGTTTATTGCAGATTGTCAATACGCTTGCGTCATGACGGGCGTTTTCACCGCCTACGCTTCCGAAGAGACTTAGCCGACGGTCGAATAAGCCGACGTTGCATGAAGCTCCGTATGATATGCGCGTAAAGCTTCCGTTGTTTTGCATTGTCCTGACCATCACGGGGCCACCGTCCATAATAACAGGGTCATAAATCTCTTCGACAGTGTTGTAATCACCGGTCCATCTGGCGTATGCCGCAAAGGAAATATTCTGATTGAAAAAACGGTTGTAGTCAACAGCTACGGAATGGCTCCTTGACAGCTTCAGTTCAGAATTACCTCTTACGGCATCAAGAAGGCTGGTTCTTACAAGAGCGGGATTGCGCATGGCTATGCCCACCTGATTGAACGCCATCTCACTCGATATGCCGATGTTGCTCGCATGGTCAAGTAAATAGCGCGCCATTATTAAATAATGGAAAGTAGGCTCGCTGTGGCTGTATTTGGAAAAAACAGTATGGTTGCCCCACACCCCGACGTTGCCTCTGAGAGAGAGCTTGTTGAATCGGAAATCACCGTCAAGCTTCACACCCCCATAGTAGAACCTCGCTTTTTCGAAGGCTGTCGTATAATCCCTATAATTGATATTGTTACCCGTCAAGCCGCCCTGCAGTTGCAATCCGACAGCATGATTTCCGAATTGTCTGCGGAGAGTCGCGTCCAGCGATCCTGACCATGATTTCTCCTCTATATCGTTGACGATGCTTAAATCCGAACCGATTGAATATGATTCATGACGGGTTGATTTGGAGTAGCTTGCGTCAGGGGTGATTGTAAGCGAAAGAGCATGGGGCAGCGAGAAGAACCAGTTGCCCGTATAGCTGAATCCGTTGTTCCTTGAGTCTGACTCGGTCTCGGATGAGGTGAAGTCTTGAATTTCAGGTTCAAATCTCAGACTTGACGTAGCTTGATTCCGGGGAATACGATTCAATGTGAACCCCAGAGTGTTTGCCACCGACTTGTTGTAATCCTGATATATGGCACGCATGGTCGCATAACCGTTGTGACTGTCGGATTCCGCGTCCTTTCCGTCTTCATATTTTGAGATTTTTCCTTCGGGAAATAAATAATCTACCCTGGAGTCTGTGCCGGCATGTCTGGAAAAACTGTTGGAATATCCCACACCCACGTCATAGGTCATACGTTTGTATGCCATTTTCGATTTCAGGGAATATGTGCCTTGAATGTCTGAGGTAAACTGATTTGCATCCACCTTTGTGTATCCGCCGTAGAGATACTTCACCATGATGAAGTTCACTACATGCCGGTCGCCGTGAAATCTGGGGTCGGAAGGTGAATCCAGCACCTCCACTTTCTTGACATCTGCCGGGCGCATCCCCGTCAGGTCGTCGGCCGATGCGGGCTGATAATCTATATAGATTCTGACGGGTTCTCCGGAAATGGTGGAGACTCCGTTGGATTGCGGATTTATTGTCAGAGAGGGTATACCCATTGCTTCAAGCAGGGAAATGGAAGAAAAGGATATGTTCTTTTCTCTTTTCGAAGGCACATATACCATCCCGTCGGAGGTCGTGTAGATTCTGGAAGCCCTCACCACCACTTCATTAAGCTCTACTGAAGATGTGGTGTCGGCAGGAGATTCCACGTTTGCCTTAACGGCCAAACGTAGATTTTCAGTCCGCAGTGAGTCAACCTCCACTCCATACGTTGGCAACCATGCTGCCTGCATAAAAAGAACCGGGAAGAAATAACGTATCATTGATTCGGAGTTTTTCAAAACTTTTACAGCAAGATCTTCCATAATTTAAATGTAAGAAAGTTCTCATGTTCGTCATGATCCGACATTTCTATTCAGCAATGTTCGGAGGAAATGAATCTTCCATACTTTTAAATTACAAAGTTATTTCTTTTTTTTTTATGCAAGAATTTATTAAAATTATTTTATAGATAGTAGCTAAGAACAATTAATAATATGATAGATGCGCGATAATTTTGAGACAGGTTGGCCGCGGAGCGAAGGAGCTTAGCGAGCTAAGCGACTGAGAGACAAGGTCAAGATGGCCAAAAT
>JAAVFY010000035.1 GCA_014800515.1 Bacteroidales bacterium | reverse complement strand
CACCTCCGTATCCAGTCTTTGATTCTCAATCTCAATCTGACGGCGGCGAGGCGGGACAAGTCCCTTTTCTTCGGTTATCATCCCGAGATGCTTAAAGACCCGGACAAAGACCGTGACCGTATTATCGAGGCTTACCGTCGTGGAGGCTCTTGGACAGCGGTGGCAAAGCTGCTTGGAATATCGGAACGCGCTCTGCTTGAACAGCGTAAGAGGCACGGCATAAACAAGAAAGGTCAGGTTGAGCATTGACACGAGCCAAAAAAATTGCTAACTTTGCAGTCGCAAAATACAAATATATACGTTTGAAGCGTCAGACGTATGAAACATCTTTACATATCATAACATCGCATCTTGTTTCAGTGAAAATCTGTTAAATTTGAACAACGAGACCAATATGCGTGATGCTTATGCTATGCTTGGAGCATAGCATAAGCATCACGTTGTTTCGTTAAGGTCATACCAGAACCATCACTGATAAGCGTGAATTGCACGCTATTTTTTTCACGTGTTTTAGTCAATTCACATCTTTTTATTGGATAAAAAATATACTATTTTATCCAGTACAGTGAATTTATTGGATAAAATTGATTATCTTTGCAGTCTAATACGACTGCGGAATGAAAAATATAATCCTCAATCAAAGGGCTGAGCGTGATGAGCTGATGGCTCGTCCATATCAGCAGCGAGACACCAGATATAATTTTGATGAGTTACTCGCTAATCCGCTAATCAAATTGATTACGGGACCTCGCCGTGTCGGTAAATCTGTGTTTGCATTGCTCATGTTGCAGGGTAAGAACTTTGCCTATCTCAATTTTGATGACAACCTTCTACTTGAAAACTGGGATGAGGACTTGGTAATGCAGATGCTTGATAATGTGTATCCCGGCTATGAATATCTGTTGCTTGATGAAATCCAGAACTTGCCTGATTGGGATTTATGGGTCAATAAGCTGTATCGCAGAGGTAAGAATTTGATTATTACCGGTAGCAATGCCAAGATGTTAAGCAGTGAGATGGCGACAGTATTGACGGGTCGTTATCTCCAGATTGAGATGCTGCCGTTCAGCCTTGAGGAAACAATGCGCTGGAAAAACGTCAATCCCAATCTTGAAGAACAGTCAGCACAGGCGATTGTGGTCGCCGACGATTATATGCGTAATGGTGGTTATCCCGAAACGATTCAGGCTCGCAACATCACCAAAAACTATTTATCAACTCTATTTGACTCTATTCTGTTGAAAGACATTGCCAAACGTCATAAGGTCAGAAACACGACAGATTTGTATAATCTCGCTACTTACCTGCTCTCAAATTTCTGCAACCCTATTTCGGCGAATGACCTTGCTTCGGAGTTGGGACTCTCAAGCGTAACAACAACCAAAAAGTTCTGTGACTATCTTGCAGAACCCTATCTGTTCTTCTATCTTCCACGTTTCAACAACAAAATGAAACTGATGAAGAAAGCACCAAGTAAGGTTTATGTCGTTGACAATGGTTTTGTGCAAAGCACAGCTTTCAATCTAAGCGAAAACCTCGGTAGACTGTTGGAGAACCAGGTATTTGTGGAGCTTTTACGTCGCGGATACATTCCCGGCAAAACACTGTTCTACTACCGAACACGCAATGACAAGGAGATTGATTTCGTCACTCGAAAAGGCTCAAAAGTGAAGCAACTTATCCAAGTATGCTACGATATGTCATCCGAGAAAACCCGAAAACGCGAACTCGATGCCCTCGCCGAAGCCGCCGAGGAACTCCACTGCGACAATCTCCTAGTCATCACCAACTCGCAAGAAGAACAAATCGAGTGGAAGGAGAGGATGATAATATTAAAATCTATAAGTAAATTCTAATTAAACATGGACGCTATATTATATGGTAATGGATTTAATCTGTTGTCTAAAGATTGCCCGTCATGGCAAGAACTTCTAACGAATATCTCTGACAGAGAAAAGGCTCCCATACTTAATGGCATTCCACCCACATTACAATATGAACAGGTTTACTTGGCTCCTAATTCATCCTTTTCATCATTATCCGAAGGCGAAGATGAGACTAAACTAAAGGAAGCAGTAAAAAGAAAATTAAAGGTTATCAGAACTAATGAGTTTTATGAAAAGCTCCTAAATCTTGGTGTCTCTACTTTTCTCACCACAAACTATGACCATGCACTATATAATAACTTGGAAAGTAGTATTATTAATAAGAACTCTGCTGAAAAGATCTATAGTATTAGACGATGGAAAAAAGTAAAACTTAACAATAATGAATATACAATATTTCAGTTTCATGGGGATATCACAACGGTAAAGAGCATTATGCTGGGATTAGATCACTGTCTCGCCCTGAAAAAAGTTGACTCCTAAAAGAGTCAAAAGATGATAAAATTTCAGAGTCTGCCGAGACATAAACGGCAAGCAATCCGCGATGAGGTATTGCGTCTTTATGCAGAAACCGACCTCAGTTATGGAGAGATAGCTGAAGAAAACGGAGTTCAGGTACGCACGGTTGAATATATTGTGCGTAATTTTGCGTCCGAACTTCCAACAGTCCCGACCATGAGAAAGAAGAAGAAAGACGCCGGCGAAGAGGATTATGACCGTCTCAGGGCAGAGTTGACACGTCTGCGCAAGGAGCTCCGTCAGGAGAAGATGCGAGCTGAAGCTCTTGACACAATGATAGATGTGGCCGAGGAAATGTTCAATATCCCTGTAAGAAAAAAAGCTGGTACCAAACAGTGAAACGCCTGTACGCACAGCATTCGGGCACCTATACGGTGTCGGAGCTGTGCGGACTGTTTGGCAAGAGCAAACAGGCTTATTACAAGCATGATGCGGATATAGAGATGCGTCGAATGGCGATGGAGGAAATAACGGTACGTTATATTAAGGAAGTGAGAGAAAAAGACTCCGGAATCGGAGGTCTTAAGATCTGGATAATGTATGTCCGTGAGTTCGGAAGTGAATCCGCCATAGGCCGAGACCGCTTCTGTGAGATATTTGACCGATACGGTTATAAACTACGAAGACGCAAGCGGGCACCGCGTACCACAGACTCAACACATGGCAATCCCACCTATCCCAACCTGACAAAAACTCTCATTCCCTCCAGGCTTGGAGAGTTGATAGTGAGTGATATAACCTATATGCCGATGATTGATTCCATTACTGGAGAACGCACATTCTGCTATGCAAGCCTTGTGCTGGACTCGTACAGCAAGATACTGCTTGGTTATAGCGTAGGCCCTACATTGGAGACCACATATCCGTTGGAGGCTCTGTATATGGCTATAGAGGTACTGTGTGAACATGGGGTCGACCTGTCTGAAACAATTCATCACAGCGACCGAGGAGCACAGTATACGTCAGCGGATTATGTTGAGGTTCTGCATCAGCACAAGATTCGCATAAGCATGACTGAAACCGGCAATCCCAAAGATAACCCCGAGGCCGAGAGGATAAACAACACTGTTAAAAACGAACTCTTTAAGGATAAGGTATTCCACAATCTGGAGGAGATTAGGGAAGCAATGGCATCGGCGGTGTCATTCTATAACCGGGAGCGCCCGCATCGCAGCATAGAGATGTTAACACCCATTGAGGCTGCTGCACGAACAGGACGTTTTAAACGAGGATGGAAGAGCTATCCTGAACTTGCAATTGATAAAGCCCGTGTGGAGGATGACCTCTCAAAAAANTTTTTGTAACTTTGCCGATATCCCTGGGAGGAGTTGCCTGAGGGCGTACCCCGAAGGCAACTCCTCCCAGGGATAGAACCCGGTTAGTCAACCAACTCAAGATATAGAGTAACCTTCAAACAGTAAACATACAAAACCGAGTCAACCTTTTTCAGGAACGGACAGTGTATCTGTTAAAGATATACCCTTTACTTGTATATGTGGGGATTTTTTGGTAATTTTGTAGTCTAATATACCTATGTCTTATGAGTAAACTTAAAGCTATCTCTCTATTCTCTGGAGCTATGGGGTTAGATTTAGGAATAGAGAAAGCTGGAATAGATATAAAGCTGTGTGTGGAGCTGAATAAACAAGCGGCTTCCACTATTCGCAATAATACAAAAATCCCCGTTATAGATAGGGATATAACTACTGTACCTTATACTGAACTACTGAAAGTATCTGGTTTAAAAGCTGGAGAGGTAGATTTAGTAGTAGGTGGCCCACCGTGTCAAGCCTTTAGTACTGCTGGAGCTAGAAGAGGTTTGGATGATTTTAGAGGAAATGTAATTATTCAGTATTTAAGAGTAGTATCTGAGTTACAGCCTAAGTATTTCATACTTGAAAATGTAAGGGGTATTTTGTCAGCTAAGTTAAATACTGTTCCAGAAGTCTATAAAGAGTATAAAGGTATAAAGGATTTAAAAGGTAGTGTAATCCGATTCCTAGCTAATGAGTTTAAGAAATTTGGTTATACTATCAGTTTTGCTCTATTCAATGCTGCTAATTACGGTGTACCTCAGATAAGGGAGAGAGTTATTATCTTTGGAGCTAAAGGTAATAAGAGAATCCCACTACCTCAACCAACACACAGCGAATTAGGGCTAAATGGAACTGAAAAATGGGTAACATTGGGGGATGTAATTAATGACCTTCCAGAGCCATTAGAATCAGAATATACACCCCTTAGTAAAAGGATGCTCCAGTATATGCCATTAGTGAAGGAAGGAGAAAACTGGACTAGTTTAGAGCCTTCTACAGCTAAGGAAGCTATGGGTAAAGCCTATGAATTAGGTGGAGGTAAAACGGGGTTTTTAAGAAGGCTATCTAATAGTAAACCTGCTCCTACTTTGGTTACAAGTCCTATTATGCCTGCTACTCTTATTTGTCATCCTACAGAGCTTAGACCTTTGTCAGTAAAGGAGTATGCTAGGGTTCAACAATTTCCTGATGATTGGGAATTTAGTGGTAAGATAGCTGATATTTATAAGCAAATAGGTAACGCTGTACCAGTAGGCTTAGGTTATATGGCAGGTAAGCAAATTATCCGATTTGATAATGGTGAACTTAAAGGGAATGAAGATATAAATAATCTTATTCCCTACTCTAGATATAAGAATACTACAGATAAAGATATAAATCTCTCTATTGTACCAGATGGAGTATTAATTTTTGATTGAATGGCAGCAACTCTATATAATCTCATAGTAGAAGGATGTTCTATTTGCTATGATGGAGCGGTAGGAAATAGCTTTAAAAATAAGCTGAATATCATAGCAGCACAATTCTCTACGATAACTGGCTTTAAGGATGCTTCTATAGCTTCTCTCAATAGCCTTAGAACTTTTGAAGGTGATAGATGTTTTAGACCGTTAACACCTAAGGAAGCTAATGCTATAATGGCTTTCCAGAATGAGATAGAACCAAATAAATCCGTAGTGCAAAACTTTATAAAGATTCTTACTACTGAATTTGTAAGCAAGCAAATCAAGATGCTATCTAGAATCTCTATAGACACACTAAACGCTAACCCTATACTTTGCACAGCTCTTAATCTTAAAACTCCAGAAGAGTTTGTAAGGTATAACGCCTATCAAGCCATAGGTAGAAGCATAGTAACATCTATGGGGTACTTAGTTGAGGATCTACTTCTATACTCAAATGAATTTGTTTTCGATGGTAGTGACTATACAGAAGGAATGCAAACTAAATTCGATTTGGTTATAGATCGCCTAGGAGAAGTTAAAACCTTCTTAGAGATAAAGAGTGGTTTTAATGATATGGATAAAGGTCAAATAAAGCACTATGCAGCAGAACTACAAAAAGTAGAAGAAGGAGGAAATAGAGCATATATCGGTATAACCTATGGTAAAAAGGATGCTTCAACTGTAACAGCAGGACTACTTAAAACATATGTGCCAAACTGGGAAGAGAAAACCCTGGTAGGTAGAGAACTATGGGATTTTATCTCTGAAAATGAAAACTACCATACTCTTCTTATACAGACTATGGATGAAGTAGCCAATACTATCCTTCTTAATGTCAGTATAGTTCAAAAGATAGAGGATAAAATAGTGGAACTTACAAGAGCTTTCTATGCTGAATATAGGAACTTAGATGAATACTATGAATCTCTATGGTAAGTATCTCGTATAAATAAATTAATGTATTGATATGTTAAGCCGCAGGTCTACTGAAATTAATCATGTATTGTTTGCCAACGTTGGTAAGAATGTCTTCCACGGTGGAGAACAATCCATGTTTATTTCCATAGTGATGTGGCTGTATTCATTTCCCCTTCAATATTCGCCAAAGAGTTTCGGCGATATTGAGGTGAGGGGAATAAGGAGGAAGATAAAATATATGGAGGCCTCTTTCCTTCCATCTTTGAAGACAGTCCTTTACCTTGCGG
>JAAVFY010000034.1 GCA_014800515.1 Bacteroidales bacterium | reverse complement strand
GTTCTCCACCGTGGAAGACATTCTTTCCAACGTTGGCAAACAATACATGATTAATTTCAGTAGATCTGCGGCTTAACATATCAATACATTAATTTATTTATACGAGATACTTACTTATGCTGATACATAATATTACGTTTGTGGTTGACCCTGTGCGGACAGAGGAGTTTATGCGGTGGCTTCATGTCGAGGGTGTAATTATTTTGAGAAACGGACAGGAGAGAGAGCTATCTGTCGCGATCCTTCGGGAGGTGGAGGGACAGGTGAATCCGCCCGACCGAGGTGTGAGTGTGGCATTGCGTACTCTCTTCGACGGAGAGTCTGCTCTTCGCGAGTGGGAGAGAAACGAGCTCGAACGCTGTCTTGCGGCCTATCGGGAGAAATTCGGGTCCGAGGCTTTGGCATTCTGCACTCTGCTCGAGCAACTTGACTTTATTGTCTGACACATGATGACGAAAGATAACAGATTTCTATCCGCAGCCTCGCATGAGGAGACTCCCGATGAGATCTCCCTTGATCGAGATGTAAGAGGATATGAGAGAGTAATAATGGGCATCGACCCCGGCACCAACGTGATGGGCTATGGGATTATAGGCGTCAACGGCAAGACCCCTGAAGTGGTGGTGATGGGAGTGATAAAACTCAGTAAATTCGAGAGCCATTACAAGAGACTCCATCGTATCTTCGAACGTGTCACCGGACTGGCGTCGCAATACCTTCCTGATGAAGTGGCACTGGAGGCCCCTTTTTTCGGAAAAAACGTGCAGTCGATGCTGAAGCTCGGACGAGCGCAGGGGGTGGCAATGGCTGCCGTGCTTTCGCGTGATATACCCGTAGCTGAATATGCTCCCCTTAGTATCAAGCAAGCGGTGACCGGCAACGGGGGAGCCTCCAAAGAGCAGGTGGCCAATATGCTCCGGCATATCCTCAAGATACCCGCCGACCACATGCCCCGTCTTCTGGATGCTACAGATGCGTTAGCCGCTGCCCTGACCCATTTTTATGAGACCGGCCGCCCCCGTGTGCAGAAAGGAGCCTCCAGTTGGGCTGCTTATATTGCCCAGCATCCGGAGAGAATAACCAAACGATAAGAGAAGTTGTTAGATATGGAGGAGAGATTAAAAAGCTCCTTAAGTCCCCCCATCTCACAAAAGAAAAATAAAGAAAATGACAACAAATACCCCGATAGCCGGCACAGAAGCCGGCGACAGATACCGTCAGGCTATAGCCGCGAGCAGTGTGCCGGTGGATGAATCCACAGTGAAAGCCGCAGTAGAGAAGATTCTTGACGGAGCTGCGGCCTACGCCAATGCCGACACCTACAAATTCCTACTCAACTCCATCGACCTCACCACTCTCAACACCGAAGACAGTGTGCGGAGCGTTGGAGCATTCGTGAGAAAAGTCAATGACTTCGACAGCGAGTATCCCCAATACGGCAATGTAGCCGCAATATGTGTATACAGCAACTTTGCCGAGACTGTCGATGCCGAACTTGACGCACAAGGAGTGAAGATCGCCACAGTGGCCGGAGGATTCCCCACGTCGCAGACCTTCACAGCGGTGAAAGTGGCCGATGTGGCATTAGCCGTGGCAGGCGGAGCCGAAGAGATAGACGTTGTGATGAACCTCGGTATGCTGCGCGATGCTAACTACGAAGACCTGACCGATGAACTCATCGAGATGCGCCACACAGCCAAAGGTGCCCTTATGAAAGTGATACTCGAGACCGGGGCACTGCGTACCCCCGCGGCCATCCGGGAAGCCTCCGTGCTTGCACTCTACAGCGAAGCCGACTTCCTGAAGACATCAACCGGAAAAGGCTATCCAGGTGCCAGCCCGGAAGCCGCATGGGTGATGTGCAGCTGCATAAAAGAATATTACAAAGCCACAGGACGTAAAGTGGGATTCAAAGCCTCCGGCGGTATTCGCACAGTGGCCGATGCCCTCGTCTACTACGCCATTGTGAAAGAGGTGCTCGGCGACGAATGGCTCGATCCCCGCTACTTCCGCATCGGAGCCTCGTCACTTGCCAATGCCGTTCTGAGCGCGCTTGAAGAGGAAGAAGTGAACTACTTCTAACCGAATACTTTCACCACATAAAAGAAAGAAGAAACGACATCAAAAAATAAGTCAAAAATAAAAACGGAGGAGGAAAATTTTACTCCTCCGTTTTTTATACTTAATTTTGCAATCGGAAACAGAGGCGGTCGAAACTGACGACAAAGGGAAAAGAATGAAAATTCATAGTCCCGAGCGACAGAGAGGCCGCCCGAACGGGCATAAAATAAAATTATCCTTAACCATAATGACAATATCTCCGGTTCAGGCCGGGGATCAAGACTAACTAAAGTCATGCTACAATCTACGAACGTGAAGACGATAGACAAGGTAGTGGTGAGATTCGCCGGTGACTCCGGCGACGGAATGCAGCTCGCCGGCAACATTTTCTCGAATGTGTCAGCCGGAGAGGGCAACCTCATCTCCACATTTCCCGACTATCCCGCCGAGATACGCGCCCCGCAAGGGTCTCTCAGCGGAGTGTCCGGATATCAGGTAAGCGTAGGCAAGGGAGTGCACACCCCCGGCGACTCCGCCGATGTGTTGGTGGCCATGAATCCTGCTGCCCTCAAGACCAACCTTAAATTTCTGAAGCCCGGCGGCATCATCGTATGCGACGGCGATTCCTTCACACCCTCCAACCTGCAGAAAGCCGAATACAAGACCGACGATCCCGTCAGCGAACTTGGCATAGATCCCAACAGGATTCTCCTTGTGCCTATGACGACCCTTCTAAAGCACACACTTGCCGACAGCGGAATGGATCAGAAGGCCATGATGAAATGCAAGAATATGCTTGCATTAGGACTTATATGCTGGCTCTTCGATCGCCCCGTAGACAGGGTTCTTGCGCGCCTGAAAGCCAAGTTTGCTAAGAAACCTGCTGTATATGAGGCAAATGCTAAGGTGGTTCAGGCCGGTTGGGACTACGGTCATAACACCCACTCCTCCCTCTCCACCTATCGCATCGAGACAGAGTCCGTGGCTCCCGGCACATACGTTGACGTCAACGGTAACACCGCGACGGCATGGGGCCTCGTTATGGCTTCCGAGAAGAGCGGACGTCCTCTCTTCCTCGGATCTTATCCCATCACCCCCGCCACCGACATCCTTCATGAGCTTGCCAAGCGCAAAGACCTTGGGGTCAAAGCCTGCCAGATGGAAGATGAAATTGCCGGAGTCTGCTCCGCGATAGGCGCCAGCTATGCCGGACATCTTGCCGTGACATCCACCTCCGGACCCGGTCTTGCTCTCAAGAGCGAGGGTATCGGTCTGGCAGTCATGGCCGAACTCCCCCTTGTGGTGATCGACGTGCAGCGTGGCGGTCCTTCTACCGGCCTGCCCACCAAGACCGAACAGACCGACCTGATGCAGGCTCTCTACGGCCGCAACGGCGAGAGCCCCCTTTGTGTGCTTGCCGCCGCCAGCCCCACTGATTGCTTCAACATGGCCTTTGAGGCAGCCCGCATCGCAATAGAGCACATGACCCCCGTCATACTGCTGACCGACGCCTTCATTGCCAACGGATCCTCAGCATGGCGAGTGCCCGAAGAGAAAGACTACCCCGAGATCAAGCCCCGCTTCGTGACGCCCGAGATGCTTGAGAACGGATGGAAGCCTTTCGACAGAGACCCCGAGACCTTTGCACGCTTCTGGGCTATCCCCGGCATGGAAAAAGCCATGCATCGCGTAGGCGGACTTGAGAAAGACTTCGACACCTCCGTGATCTCTACCGACGGTCCCAACCACGAGCGCATGGTGGAATGCCGTCGTCGCAAGATCGCCGAAATCGCACGCGAAGTGCCCCTCGTGCAACCCATGGGCGATGCCGATGCCGACACCATCCTGATCGGCTGGGGCGGCACCTACGGTCATCTGCTGACCGCCTGCAACGAGCTCAACGCCACAGGCCATCCCTGTGCCTTCTGGCAGTTCAGATACATAAACCCCATGCCCTCCAACGCCCTTGAAGTGCTCTCTCGCTACAAGAAGATAATTGTGGCCGAGCTGAACACCGGCATGTTTGCCGACTATCTCCAGATGCACCTGCCCGGCAAGGAGATACTTCGCATCAACAAAGTGGAAGGCCAGCCCTTCCTCGTCAAAGAGATAGTGGACGGAGTAGTAAAACACATGAACGCATAAAGCCCCGGAACCATGACACAAGAAACAGAGATAAAGTTTACGGCCGCCGACTACAAGAACGAGCAGACCCCGCGCTGGTGTCCCGGTTGCGGCGACCACGCCATCCTCAATGTGCTTCATAAGGCCATGTCCGACATAGGGGTTGCCCCCAAGGACACAGTAGTGGTCAGCGGTATCGGCTGTAGCTCCCGCCTTCCCTACTACATGAACACCTACGGCATGCATACCATCCACGGGCGTGCCGCCGCGATAGCGACCGGAGTTAAGACGGCGCGTCCCGACCTCACCGTATGGCAGATTTCAGGCGACGGCGACGGGCTTGCGATTGGAGGCAACCACTTCATCCATGCCCTCCGACGCAACATCGACATCAATATCATCCTCTTCAACAACAAGATCTACGGACTCACCAAAGGTCAGTATTCGCCTACATCCGAGCGCGGAACAGTGTCGAAATCCAGCCCTTATGGCACTACGGAAGACCCCTTCATTCCCGCCGAGCTTTGCTTCGGAGCCCGCGGCAACTTCTTTGCCCGCAGCTTCGACATCGCCCTTGACACCACTCGCGAGGTGATGGTGGCTGCTGCCCGCCATAAAGGCACATCCGTTGTGGAAGTGATGCAGAACTGCGTAATTTTCAATCATGGAGCTTACGCCGCAATCTCCGACAAAGAACACCGCGCCGACCACACCATCCATCTGCGCCAGGGCGAAAAGATGCTCTTTGGTGCTAATATGGAGAAAGGTCTTGTGCAGGACGGATTCGGACTTAAGGCTGTCACCGTAGGTGAGGACGGCTACACACTCGATGATGTGCTTGTGCACGATGCCCACACACCCTCTTACTATCTTCATGAGATGCTCGCCATGATGAATGGCCATGAACTTCCCATGGCTATAGGAGTGATACGTGATGTGGAGGCTCCCACTTATGAGGCCGGAGTCGAGGCTCAGGTGGAGCAGGTGAAAGCCGCCAAAGGCTATACTTCGCTCCGCGATATGATCCTTCGTACCACAGAGTCCTGGGAAGTGAAATAAGAAAATCTAAAAAAATAAAAATGTCGGCTTCACTTGCGATGCCGACATTTTTTTATGTTCCTTGGATTTTGGATGTAGAGAGAAAAGGGGGGGGAGAAAGCATTAGGTCAGAGAGATTAGAGATCAGGCGATAAGCAAGAGTGAAAGGGCTGAGGTATAGGGATGACAGATGAGAGTTTGAGATTATGAGATGGGAAAAAGAGGCCAATATTGCGAATAAAATACCAATAATTGGAGATAAGGCAGGAGATGGAATGCACATAAAACAAAAAAATGTGCAGAATATTTCCCTGAATGAAATATTTTAATTTACTTTGCAGCCTGAACAATCGGAAACAAATTATTAACACATAAAAACATACGAACATGTCTGATATTGCATCCAGAGTGAAAGATATCATCGTCGACAAACTGACAGTAGACGAGAACGAGGTAACGCCCAACGCAGAGTTCAGCAAGGACCTGGGCGCAGACTCCCTTGACACAGTAGAGCTCATCATGGAGTTTGAGAAAGAGTTCGGCATCACTATCCCCGACGGCGATGCGGAGAAGATCGCTACCGTAGGCGACGCCATCTCCTACATCGAGAGCCATCAGGGCTGATAAGCCAGCAAAGACGGCGTCAGCGACCGACGGAGGAAATCGGCCTTCGTTAGGCAGAGAACCAGAAACAAAGACAGACGCCGGGAAACAAAAGAAAAAAAGCAACCCAACACGTATTTCCCGTATATGGAATTAAAGAGAGTTGTAGTGACAGGACTTGGAGCGCTGACCCCGCTGGGCAACGATGTTGCGACCACGTGGGAAAACGCCGTCAAAGGTGTAAGCGGAGCCGGCCCCATCACCCATTTCGATTCATCGAAATTCAAGACTCAGTTTGCCTGTGAGGTAAAGGGCTTTGATCCTGCGCAGCACTTCGACCGCAAGAAAGCTCGACAGCTCGATCTCTATGCCATGTATGCACTTGTGGCAGCCGGAGAGGCAATAGCCGACGCCGGGCTTGAGAGTGAGGGCGTTGACAAGAACCGAGTTGGAGTAGTATTCGCAGCCGGGATCGGCGGCCTTCACACCTTCGAGGAGGAGGCCGGCTACTATGCCACTCACGGGGAAGAGCAGGGACCCAAATACAACCCTTTCTTCATTCCCAAGATGATTGCCGATATCGCCGCCGGCCATATCTCGATAGAGTATGGCTTCCGCGGACCTAACTTCGCCACGGTGTCAGCCTGTGCATCATCCAACAACGCACTGATCGACGCCTTCAACTATGTGCGTCTCGGCATGGCCGACGCTATAGTGACCGGCGGAGCTGAAGCAGCTGTGTTCCCTGCCGGAGTGGGAGGTTTCAACTCCATGAAAGCCCTCTCCACACGAAATGACGACCCGCAGGGAGCATCTCGCCCTTTCAGCGGTTCGCGCGACGGATTCGTGATCGGTGAAGGCGCAGCCGCCCTCGTGCTTGAGGAACTCGAGCACGCCAAAGCTCGCGGCGCACACATCTATTGTGAGATAGTAGGCGGTGGTATGAGTGCAGATGCCTACCACATTACAGCCACACATCCTGAAGGCCTTGGTGCGAAACTCGTGATGGAGAACGCCCTGAGAGATGCCGGCATGAAGCCCGAAGAGATCGACTACATCAACCTTCACGGCACATCCACCCCCGTTGGCGACATCGGTGAGGTGAAAGCCATCAAAGAGGTATTCGGCGACCATGCTTATAAGGTGAATCTCAGTTCTACTAAGTCGATGACCGGCCATCTTTTAGGAGCAGCCGGAGCATTGGAAGCCATCATGGGTGTGAAAGCCATCACCGATGGTATCATTCCGCCCACCATCAACCACGAGGAAGGTGACAATGATCCCGAGATTGACTACAATCTCAATTTCACCTTCAACGAGGCACAGAAACGTGATGTGAAGACCGTCCTGTCGAACACATTCGGCTTCGGAGGCCACAATGCAGCGGTGATTCTGAAGAAATACGAAGGATAAGATTCTCCCCAGGAGAAATCAAAGATTATAAATGCGGTGTGCATCTCAGGATGCCGCCGCATTTTTTTAATGGATCCATACGGCTTAGCGTTGGTGACGAGTCGTTATGCCGCGTTCCGCGGCATTTTTATTGCGGATATTTTCAGCCTCCTTGTACGGACGTGGCGTGCCACGTCTGCAATGATAATGCCCCCCGTCGGCATAATAGTTAGAGCCAATGAATGGCATTATAATGGAGCAATAGGCCTGCGGTTATGCCGCTTTCCGCGGCATTCTCAAAGCAGACGTGGCACGCCACGTCCGTACAAGGAGGCTCCATTCAGATGCTACAGTCAGAGGTTTGTAGTTATGTTGACTGTAATCGGAGTTAATTATAACAAAACGCTAATCAAAAAATCCGATTATAGAGAAAGTAGGCGATGTTTTAGTGTGAGAATTAGGTCGTAGGAGTCAATAGGTAGCATAATGCTAATAAATTTGGAGGTTATATTATTGGTTTGGTTATATGAATCTATTAAAACTTTATTTTTTTTTGGAATTTAGAATTATTATTGTTAACTTTGCTTGCGGATCCTAAAAGGTAATGCTTCGATGCTAAAAGACCGGTATAAGGTATATGTATGTATTACTGAAGTTTTAAGGTTGGTAGAATCTTAGCCGTGTAGCTATACTTGCGGTTTACAGAGACAGTAAATAATAGATAGAAGAGCTTACGCTGTAGGACATTTAAGATTTGTACAACCGAATATTTACTAAAAACACCATGAAAATGAGAAAATTAATTTTTCTTGCCATGACGTTATTGGCTGTTATGGCAACAGGATGTCAGGATGAAGAACTTGTTCAAATATCTGACAAAAGCGAATGTGAGAGTTCACACTTTGTTTCACTTGAGAAAGCATTGGCTCAGGTAATGCCGTTATACAATGGCGCTTCCGAGAATACGAGATCTTTGGAAGAATTGCCCGAGATAGAATCGGTAGCCTACCACATAGTGGGAGGGTCTTCGACTCGTTCTTCAAATGAAGGAATACCATTTTATATTGTAAATTTCAAGGAGAAAAGAGGGTTTGCAATTCTTTCAGGTGATGATCGTATTACTTCGGTATACGCATTCTCGGATGAGGGGGCAATCAACTTGAAGGATACTGTGAATAATATTGGCCTTAGCTATTATATAAACGGCATCATGCCTGAAATAGTGGCAGAAGAGATAGAGGATTATTCAAAAACAAACGATGATTCAGCGAATGGTGTGATTCCTCCGGGAGTTATAGATCCTACTCCTCAACCCCTTCCTAAATACCAGTTCGATGTGCGTCCATTGCTAGATCCGGAACAGAGAATATGGAATCAGAGATATCCCTATAATATGTATTGTAAAACAGCGACGGGAGAACGTGCCAAAGTAGGCTGTGGAGCTGTTGCAACCGCTTTGATCATGTCTTATTTCAAATGGCCGGTGAATTTGGAGGGAAAGACATTCGATTGGGATAATCTACTGCCTTTGAAATATCCGTCTCAGAGAAATTATTATGCAGGATTTATGGAGATTCTGGGAAGACCTCAATATCTTAATATGAGCTATGGGGTTGATGGCAGTGGTTGTGAAATGGATAAAATTGAATATACATTTGGTTTATTTGGATATAAATATGATAAACAAGATAAAATCGGATTGGTAGAAGCGAAAAAGTCCTTGAAAAGTGGATCTCCTCTTATGGTATTTGGAAAGCATATGACAATACGTACAATGTCGCATGTATTTGTTGTAGATGGTTATTGTACTGAATATTTACAAGATGAACCGGCGTATCTACATATTGTTTGGGGCTGGGGTAGCTTTGATGAAGACAATGCGGGCTTGGGTAATGGATATTACTTGGCAAAAAATGGTGGATTCCAAAGCAATCCGTCATTTTGGGATGAGGATGATAATAAGACAAGTCCGAGCAGCACTTGGTTGCTTTATTATTCATTAACCATGATGTATAATTTTTCTTTGGATGGAAGTAAGTAGGATACTGAAATTCTGAAGAATCGGGAAGAGTATTGTTTGCCCGAAGATTGTAAAACCTAAAAAAGAGGAATATGAAGAAATTAATTTATCTTTTTGCGATGCTGATGCCGATCTCCGGTATATGCGCGGAGCCGGAAGCTGCTGAGGTACAGTATGTGAGTGTTGAAGGAGTCCGCTACGCACTTGCTGAAGACGGTGTGGCGGAGGTCAAAGGTTATGATTTTTCATCCGCCGGCTCGTCAGAACTTGTGATTCCCGCCACAGTCGAGAGAGGAGGATTGACCTATACAGTCACTGTTCTTGGTGATGAGTGTTTTCAAGATAATAAGAAGCTTCAGAGTGTCCAAC
The DNA here is from genome assembly GCA_014800515.1 of Bacteroidales bacterium. GTDB lineage: Bacteria > Bacteroidota > Bacteroidia > Bacteroidales > Muribaculaceae > Lepagella. The sequence goes on along the minus strand of JAAVFY010000034.1, from coordinate 69,998 downwards.
TGCCCTCTACTGTTGTGAAAATAGGTGACAGATGCTTTGACAACTGTATTTCGTTGACAAAAGTAGACTTCTCCGAGGGCCTTCTGACTATAGGAGAGCAAGCTTTTGCCGGGACAGCGTTGGAGAAATTGGAATTCCCGTCCACACTTGTGTATGTAGGAGACATGGCCTTCATGACATGTTATAACTTGAAGACCGTAGACCTCTCTCACGTGCGAGCCATAGGCAGTTATGCATTTATTTATTGCCCTCTCCTGACGGAACTCACTATTCCTGAGAGTGTCGATATAATCGGACGCGGAGCATTTATGGATTGCGGACTTCGATACCTTTCGCTTGACTTTTATGATCACGTCCCGCTCATAGATTATTCCAAAGTGTTTGGAGATACCCCCATTCCCTATATCATTTTGCCAAAACTCTCGGAACAGTTACTTATACCCGCTTTGGCGGCTCCCGTCTATCGTGATTGTCCCGATCTCTATTACGGAAGGGCTGTTATAGATTTTGAGATACAGCAGGGAAGCACATTGAGTCTGATTGTAGACAATAAGAGTGACAAGCGATACACGATGGATAATCGTAAATCACTTTTGGCTCTCATAAGGAATGGCGGTTCGCAATCAGAGGGTGACTTTGAGCAAACCGCAACTTTCGAGGTGTCGACGGCAGATGGAGAAAGGGTCAATATTCTTTATCGAGACAAGGAAGTGTCAGCAATAGAAGACGGCTCTACATTTGAGATCAACACAGGCGATGCTGTCAGCAACGGTCAGGACTATCCCTCACCTTTCCCTGAGAATATTTTAAAGATAGTATCTCTTGCAGAAGTGGAGGAGACTAAAGACAATATCTCAGAGACAAGTCTCTTTGACCTGAACGGACGCAAAATAAGGGAGTCTGTTCCGGGTCAGCCGTATATACGTGGAGGAAAGACAGTTCTTGACCCTGCGATGAGGTGAAATTGCCGATTTCATATACGCCCGTAGGGTGTCATGTAAGCGTAGAAACCAAGATTAAATAACAGATTTATCGCCGATTCCGTGCACGGAATCGGCGATAAATCAATGAAAATAAGGGTAGAGAATGTATTCTGATGGGGGAGGATGAGGCGGTTTGCGAAATTTTTTATACATTTGTGGAAGAAATGGGGCTGTCAGGCTGACTTTGAGGAGAATTGCTCTAATAAGTGGGCTTGATTTCCGTTAATTGGTGAGGGGATTTTAAGTATCTTTTTTTCATGAATGTTTTTTCTTTCTTTATAACGGCTTGTGCCGGTGTGGCAGTGAGCACTGCTGCGGTCGCCGAACCATCCGGTCAGGGCCTTGTACATAACATCGACTTGGCTAAGATGATGCCTGTGCGAGAGAGTGGCGTGTCGGGCCGGGGTCGAAGTGCGGCTCGTCCGCAACCTGCCGCGATTGCGGCGGTGCGGCCCGGGTTTGTGATGTGCGGCTCGTTGCTCGCCGGCGATCTGATTAACGGACAGTCGGCCAAAAAGCCATACGGAATATATTCGGCTACGTTCACACCCGGGGAGGCTCCCGAGGTGAAGAACATCGCACTTGACAGCCGCTTGAACGCCACGACCGGAGCCGTGATGACCCCTGAAGGGTATTTTGTGATTTCTACAACACCCTATATGGGATATTATCTTGTGGATCACTATCTCTTTGATCCGGAAGACTGGACAATGATAAGCCGGACAGCGGCAGATATGGAGACAATGGCGCGTTCTCTGGCCTATAATCCGGTTGATAAACGTGTCTATGGAAGTTTTGCAAATCTTGACGGGACGTTTTCTTTCTCCAGCCTTGACATAAAAAACGGAACTCGAAAGAAGATTGTTGCCCGGAGCGAAGAACCCTATCAGGCCCTTGCTTTCGATGAGAGCGGTACTCTTTTCGGCATCAACACTGAAGGTTCGCTCGTGAGTATCAACATCTCCGATGGATCCGAGACCCTTCTATATGCCCTGTCGCTTCCTTCGGCATATACCACCTCAGCCACCTACGATGCTTCATCGGGCAGCCTCATCTATGTTCAGGCCCGAGAAGACGGATCTGAGTTATACTCCATTGACCCGGTGACAGGCAGTGTGGTATCACTTGGAGAGTTTGCCAACAACGAACAATGGGGCGGCATCTACATACCATCCGCAGAAGCCTCGGAAAATGCGCCTGCTGCCGCTACCGATATAGCTACCGACTTCGGCGGCGGACTGCTCAGCGGCACAGTGGCCTTCAATTCGCCCACAACCCTCTTTGGAGGTGGAGAAATCGAAGGGGAGATGAGATGGACACTCAAGGCAAACGGAGAGACACTCGGCGAAGGCACCTGCTCGCCAGGCGAGAGAATAGAGACAGCCGTAGAGGTGGCGGAAGCGGGAGTATACGTATTCACCGTCATCATCAGCAACGAGGCCGGGGAGAGTCCTGCGGCTTCGAGAACAGTGGCTGTAGGCCCCGATGTGCCTCTGATGAGCGATGTGCCACTCCTGAGCAAAGACAACGATAACGGACAACTGCAACTCCGCTGGGAGGCTCCTTCGGTCGGAGTCAGCGGCGGCTACGTGAACACCTCGACACTCACTTATGACATCATACGCTATCCCGGCGGCGAGAAAGCAGCCGAGGGGATAGCCGCCACCATGTGGAGCGAACCCGCGCCTGAGGGAGAGGCTCTGAGAGTGGTGAGCTACGGAGTGGTAGCTGTCAATGAAGGCAGAAGAAGCGAGGAGATACTTTCCAATCCTCTTGCGCTCGGCAAGATAAGCCTGCCATACGAAGTAGATTTCCGTGCGCCCGGGGTGCTCGATGCCTTCCATATCGTCGATGCAAACGGCGACGGAATCACGTGGACACCCGATGAGAAACATTCAGCCTACGTGGACTATTCCTCACAAGCCATGAACGACTGGCTGATAAGTGCCCCCGTAGAGCTTAAGCGCGGAATGGTGTATACTGTCACTATCGACGCATGGAGTCAGAGTGTCCGACACGACGAGCGTATAGCCCTTTGGATAGGACAAGGGATGGAGTCGGCTGATATGACCAAGAGACTCGTGTCGCGCACGCTTGACGGGCATCCGGCGCCCTTCCAAGTACAAGTGACGGTAGATAAGGATGGTGAATATAATTTCGGTATCCAGGGATGCAGTCCGTCCGGCCAGTACATACTCCGGCTCGGATCTGTCAGCATCTCCGAACCTGTGGCGCAGACCGCCCCCGAGGCACCCCGTATCCTCTCGCTTGTGCCCGATGAGGAAGGCGCACTCAAGGTGGCGGGCCGTATATTGCTGCCCGTTAAAGCCTCCGACGGGTCAATGCTCGGGAGCCTGACCGGCTTCAGCGTGAGCCGCGGTGAAGAGGAGATATTGAATATGGAGAAAGTCCTGCCCGGACAGATAGTTAGCTTCAACGACGAAGTGAAGAAAGCCGGGCTATATCGCTACAGCATGAAAGCCAGTTCCGAAGCCGGAGTAGGCGTCACAGGATATATGGACGTATATGTCGGTGTCAACGTGCCGTCCAATCCCGATAAGATAGAGATTGAGATGCTCGGCGGCGATTCATACAGACTTAGTTGGCAGCCCGTGGCGAAAGATATAGACGGCAGGACGCTCAACACAAAGAAGCTCACATATCATATCTACGACAAGAATTGCAGAGAACTGGGCAGTCTGGACGACAACTTCTTCACTCTTCCCGCTCCTGACAATTTAGTATATCCGCAGTCAGATATGTATTACGTGAAGGCAGCCACATCCGCCGGCATCAACGACAGTTGGACAGCCACCTCCGGAGTGATTGACATGAAAGTAGCAAATGACGGAGTGCTGCGTATGCCGCTATATGAGATGCTGAACAGAGGTATAGGCATATCTACAGATGAGGAGGAACAACCCGGCGGAACTAACCCCTGGCGATATGTGGATGAAAATTCCGGGGGTGACTCCGGCTATATTGTCGGCGAGAGTCTGAAAGATGGCGGGAAGATGGCACTTGTGTTGCCACCCGTGACCGTCGGTGAGAACTCGGCAGAGCTGAAATTGCGCTGTGATAAGGCGGAAGAGAGCGATGAGGTGGAAGTATATATCCACAGCAATGGTATCGTCGGAGCCGTCGGGGAGGAATATATTACTACCTCCGATGACGGTACAATTACAGCAGACCTCTCCGGATATGCCGGCCAGACCGTCAACGCCATTATCGTGACCGACGGGCGCACACTCGGAATCCGCGAGATAAGATTGGAGTGTGTGGTGCCCACCGACATAAGGATAGAGGCTACGGCTCCCGCTGAGCATACCTACGGAAAAGTACCCGTCGGAATAGAGGTGAGGAATGCCGGCAGCCGGAATGCGGAGCGAGTGCCTCTCTATCTCGACCGCCTGCTGATCGACGAGTCGGGCGAGAGCCACTGGCAGCAGATTGAGAGCTTTGAGATAGCGTCGCTTCCCACCGGGGAGACCGCCAAGCGTGACATCCGTGTGGAATTTCCCCGCTATGGCGGCGAGCGTCTTTATCTCCGTGCCCGTCTTGGCGAGATCGCCGGTAACGACGGTAGAGATGGCGAAAGCCGCGAGATAGATGTGAGCTATGCCGACCGGGGATACCCTGCGGCCCGACAGACCGAGGGACAGCTGAAAGAGAGTCTGACGGTTGTAGACTTGAAATGGGAACGTCCCGAGGGCCTTGATGCCGACGGGCTGCCGCATGAAGGGGAGAGCCGCGAGAAACTCAGCGGATATAAGATATATGCCGGCTCTATGCTCTTAGGAGCGACAGATGCGGCTGTTACGACATATCGCGATGAATTGGAAGGCGATAGATTGCCTTCGAGAGATACGCTTGTGGAATACTCTGTAGTGGCCTGCTACGGTGACGAAGAATCAGAACCCGGAGAGTCTGCACCCGTGATGATACTCAAGGCAGAGCTGATAGCCGGCGGAGACGATGCGATGCGGGCAGAATATGTGGGCGGCGAGATACTTCTTTATGGAGCGCAAGGCGATGTGGAGGTGTACACTACCGATGGAAAGAGAGTGGCACATCTGTCGGCCAATACCGATGTAGAGAGTCCGCTCAGAATGAAAGCTGAAAGGGGAATCTATATAGTCAGCGACGGCAAGACCACTTTGCGTCTCAGTCTCTGATATCCCCGTCTACCTGTTAAGAGAACCTCCCTCCTTCGTGCAGACTACATGATGCGCGAAGGAGGGAGTTCCTGTAAGAGGGAAGAGAGAAATCAGGAGAGGGGGAGATTAAATAGAAAAAGGTCGCCACCACGGCGACCTTGTTTCTTCAATTAAAACAACAATAACAACTTTTTCAGAACGCTTATAGCAGTTAAATATCTTTTGTCTCTCAAGAGCGAGAGAACTTATTTTCTTGCCTTGTTCGATAGTATAACGCCGGGGAAATAAAATTTGTTGAGAAGAAAATGAAAATTTTTTTTGCAGGGTCTAAGGTCTAGGGTCAGCGGCCCAGTATTTCGAAGGTGAGATCGATCGCTGTCTCGAGTTCAACGGGCGACAGCACCACGTCAGTCACAGCATCGCCCAGTCCGCGGAGGAGCGAGAACGCCACCTCTCCATGACGGAAATTCTTTTTATCGGACGCCATAAGTTCCATAAGCTTATCCCGGTCGCCACAGCCCACAGGAAGCGGCGGGAAGAGAGGTTTTAGCACGGAATAAGTGTAAGACTGGATAAAAGAGGTAGGGAAATCAAATTTGATTTTGCTGGCGATCAGAGTTGTGAGCAGACCGTAGGCCACTGCGCATCCATGAGGAAGCGGTGTTCCCTTGGAGAGCGCGACAAGCTCGAAGGCATGGCCGGCGGTGTGTCCTAGGTTTAGGATTTTCCTCACGCCCCTTTCCCACGGGTCGGCAGCCACGATCGCGCTCTTGAAACGGGCACATTCAGAAGCGAGATTCTCCATCAGAAGAGTGTCGGAGAGCACCCTGTCAGCGTCGGCGATGTCGAAATAGAGCTCGGGGGAAGCCAGCATACCCGTCTTCAGCATCTCGCCATAACCCGAGATGAGTTCATGCTGTGGCAGAGTGGAGAAGAGATTGGCCGAGACTATGACCGCATGAGGCATACGGAAAGTGCCGATTTCATTTTTCATCTCCCCCAGGTCGATACCCGTCTTGCCGCCGATAGCTGCATCGACCGCGCCCAACAGAGAGGTGGGGACATTGATATGCCTGACACCCCGCTTGAAAGTGGCAGCGGCGAATCCTCCGAGATCAGTGACCATTCCGCCCCCGATGCAGATGATGAGCGAATGGCGGGTGTGCCCCCCCGTAGAGAGGCGCCACCACACGTCGGCGAGAGATTGGAGATTCTTATTGGCTTCGCCCGGTTCGAGCACTATACGTTGAGACTCAGTGACAACGCGGCTACTCTCAAGGCGAGAGAGCACTTTTTCCTCTACGTTGCGGTCAGTGATAATGACAGAGGAGGCCGGAGAGAGTTTCCAGACTATCTCGTCGATAGTGCGTCCCGGGGTGTCGGTCGCTACGATTCTTGTGTCATTCTTTGCCATAAGCGGATAAGGATCATTTCAGGGGATGATTGCCGAAAGCCGATGCGGGAGTGTCGTCGGCCTCGGCAGCCTTCCTGACAAATTCATTAAGGAAATACTTCGCTTCGAGGATGATGTTGAAAGAGGACGGCACCATCACATCGCGTGCCACCTTCGCCCCCTCGTCCACTTTATAGTGGGCTCCGCCAAACCGCAGGTGAGGATGGCTGAACATCCCCGTGATGTTGATGCCGAAGGGGAGATGCAACGGAGAGTCGAGTATCCCGACATGATAATAGAGGCGTCCGTTGAGATTGTTTATGCCCTGCATTGAGAGACGATACCGGTCGAAGGCGAAAGTGAAGGGGTATAGTTCAAGCAGATTATCGTGGATGGAAGCCCTGATATCCATATTCGCTATATGAATGTCGGAGGCTGTCGGGATGAGCAGCATACGCGTGATGCGGCGTATGAAGGCATCCTGATGCACCTTCAGTTCACGTCCCTGCACAGCCATACGCGCAGAGAGTGAAGGCACGTCGGCATACATATCCGGCCATATATTCAGACCGAGAGATGCTTCGGCAGAGATGAAGCCTGAGAGATTCTTCATCTGCGGCATCATGAGGAGCAAAGTGTGGAATCTCTTGAAGAAGGTCACCAGATCGATGTCGTGGACATTGGCGTCCATTCCGAGATTTAGCGCGAGGATATTGGCAGAGTTATAAGAAAGAGAGAGGTCGGCTTTGCCGAAGTCGGAACTGATGGAGAGAGAAGGGATGTGTAGCAGACCGTCTTTCACGTCGGCTGAGGCTGCGAGGTCGTAGAGATGAAGATTAGTATATACCGTCTCCTTGGCCGAGGCATCAAGCCGCAGTGAGAGATTACGCGGAATGAGCATAGCCGTGGAGTCTGACGCCGAGAGAGTCGCCGGTTTTGGAGCTGACAGGGAGGCTGAGGAGCCCCGTGTGAGCTTGAGTCCCTCGGCGTATGTGCGCGCCAGCTGGTTGATGCTGAGAGTGTCGATAGCCAACGACAGAGAGGCATCGAGAGGCACAGGGAGTGAGCTGACGATGAAATCCCTCAGACCGCTGACAGAGGCCGAGAGAGAAGCTGCCGACTTTTGTGAGCGTAAGGATAAACGAGAGAAGGAGAAAGTGTCGGAAGAGAAAGAAATGTCAGGCCCCGCGAATGAGCTGACCGCCGGGAAAGAAGGTGTGTAGAAATCACCCCCGGCAACAGACATCGAGAGATTTAGGGTATGAGTTTCATAAAATCTCCTGAAAGCATCCGGAAGCTTGAGAGCAAGATATTCCGGAGTGTGCGGCAGGCGGGCGAGAGCCTCTGAGTCAGCCTGCTTCGGTGCTGACATTGCCGGGCGACGCGACTGCGAAGAGGCATACGGACGGACAGAGGCTGTCGCGTTCACCGGGCCCACGAGCAGATAACCCGATTCATCGGAGAAGCGGACGGTGGCGACGGAGAGAGCCATGTCAGCCGAGTAGTGACCCGAGGCGCGTCCGACAGAACCCTCTGCCGCTATATGGTCAGAGCGAAGTTTAGATGACGGTCTGCCTCTCTCGGTCAGCACCGGGCGCTTCAGATCCAGCGCATAAGAGAACGGAGGAATGTCCGGGGTTGCGGAATTGCCGAGAGTAAAGGGGGAGAGAGCGGAGACCGAGAGGTCTATCGGACCCGAAACGAGATTGAAATCAGGAGATATAAGAGAAGTATTGTCGGCGGAGACGCGGGCGACAAACTTCTTCACCGCGATCGAGTCCGGAGCCGCGGGGGAGAACGTCGACAGGAAAGAGATGAGGAGCGAGTCGGCGGCGACCGACATATTGCCGGGTGCGCCACCAAGCGAGAGCCTCCTGAGTGCGACAGAACCGTCGGCCGACACTTCCGGCAAAGCTCCGGGGGAGGAAGGGATAGAAACCATGATATTGGCATCGGCATCCGCCATCCCCTGCATTCTGATACTCGAGAGCATCGGGAGGTTGGAGGCCAGAGAGGAGAGGTCGGCACGACCCTCAAAAGCGATATTGACCAAGGGGACAGTGGTCAGATCGTTCACAGATGCCGAGGCTTTCATTGAAGAACCATCGCTCCGCATAGAGAGATTGGTGATTTCAATCATCGACTTATCAGGATTCCGGCCATCGAAATCAAAAGAGCCGTCCAAGGCAATATCTGAAAGTCTAAGAGGGGATTGCCCCCCGAAATCATACTCCATGCTGCCTTCCCGCGTGTGGAAATCCACAGCCACGGAAGGAAGTGCGGAGGCACTGAAATGATAGGGAGCCGTGAGGCGTGCGGAGAGTGTGACAGGAAGGTCTGCCTTCACTTCGCGGAGGAAAGGCAGACTCTCCGCCGGGAGATAAGAGAGTAGCGAGAACGGGTCGACATGGTCGATGGAATATGAGAAACGATTGATAGCCGGATTTTCGCCCACCACAAAATCGAGGTCCGCTTTCCCCTTTATGTCAGCCAGAGCTACATTGAAATCGGAGAGCCGTAGAGAGAACGGGTGGAAATCCGTAGAGAGGAGGCCATTCAGAAGGAAAGGGAATTCCCGGAGCACCTCGAGGGCGCCTGAGCGGAAGGAAACCCGTCCGCCGAGCACGAGCCGATAGCGATCGTCGGCAATACGCAGGAGTTTGGCTGAGTCGAGCGGTGCCACTAATCGTGAGCCGGAGGCAGCCGAGAAATAGCGTATGGGACGCGTATGGAGCAGTCGGAGAGAATTGGTGGTGAAACGCGGAATGCGGAAACTCCCTTTGCTGTCGGAAGGGAGGATAGAATAATTGTTGATAGAGTCGTTGAGGTCGACGAGATTGAGGTCGATATAAGCCACTTCAAGGTCGCGCATGGAGATAGTGCCCTTCAGGAGCGACAAAAGATTGAGAGAGCCATGGATATAGCCGGTGGAGAGGAGATTTTCGGCATCCCCGGGGAGAGAATCTTTTTGGGTCTTGGAGAGATTGCCGAGAGAGCGGGAGGTTACTCTAAGTGAATCTGCATCGATACAGAAATGAGGGAAGGAGCTCCAGAGAGTGAATCTGACGTCGGAAATCTTCACGTCGGCCTCCAGCCATTGACTTGCCTCACGATTGATGAGCGAGGAAAGGCGAGAAGGAGTGAGCCAAAGCGAGGCTCCCAGAAGGACGAGCACAACCACAGCTACGAAGACACCGGCAGTGCAGCCGAGGATCCTGCCGGCCGAGCGCAACCTGCTGCCATGGCGCGGAGCCTCTTCCGAAGTAGCGGCATGCTTCGGGGAATCCTCGGGGGAATCGTCGTAGGGGGAATGCTTGGACGATGACATGGGAGAGAGGGATGTCAGTGGGTGGTGGTGATATGGAAGCAACCCGTCATACGTTCGAACTTCACGAGGCAATCCTGATTTTGGCGCAGATCGTAGAGCACCTCGGCGAGCAGATTCTTGAGATCTTCCTGATTGATGGTGCGGGAGGAATCGGCACAAGCGAATTTGACGTAGGAGAGGTCGAAAGTGGTGCCAAACTGATGTGTAGAACTGTCAGTGGCATTGATATTGACGCGACGCAGGCGGCGCACAGTTGAGGGAGTGCGCAGCAGACTCGTCACCTTGATGCGATAGCCGTCGGCACCGCGGGAGCCGAGAGAGTCGATGAAATTCGCACCGATGCGCTTCAGCAAGGCAGCCGCTTCCGGCACGAGGAAGGGCAGTGAGTGAGTGAGCGAGTCTACAAGATAATAATCATTACTCTTGATATGTATAAGCGGGCGCGACGTATGCCATGCGTCATAGAGCGAATGGATAGGGCGGATGCCGAGAGCTTCCGCAAATACGAGTTGCGTGCGGTTGCTGTCGTTGAAGACGTCCTTGAGACGCCCTACGGAATTAATCTTTAGACGGTCATTTGAGCGGGGACCATGCTTTATGCGTCCGTTGTATTTTGCAAGAATATCCTTGACCGGAGGAATCTCGTCGGAAGGATTGTCATTAGGCGTGATAGCCGGACGAGGAGCAGGAGCGGCCGACTCCGCCGTGGAGTCGGAGGATTCACGTTTGCCAACGGAGTCAAACTCCGTTGAGCCGCCACAGCCCGGAATCATAAAGCAGGCGAGCAATAGAGACGGGATAAAGAATAAACGCAAGAGAGAGGAGGCCGACGGCAGGCAAAAGTGTAGTTTCATGTATGGGAATCCGCTGCTTTTTAGGGGTGAGAATAGAGAGTACAAAATTAATTATAATCATTTATTCACACAAAAAATTTGGGTAAGAGGGTGAATTTTATTAAGTTTGCCGCGATGAAGACTACAATCGAAAACAATAAAGAGACAGAGGCTGCGGCGATGAGACTGCCGGCAGCCTACAGAGAGGCTGCAAAGAAGCGAATCCTCTTCGTGTGTCTGGGGAATATATGCCGGTCGCCGGCGGCAGAGGGCATAATGCTTGCCGGGCTGAAGGCTCGGGGGATGGAGAAAGATTACGAGATAGATTCCGCGGGTCTTTATTCCGGTCATGCCGGAGAGTTGCCCGACAGCCGGATGCGCGCACACGCCGCCCGCCGAGGCTATCGTCTGACCCATAGGAGCCGCCCGGTACGCCGGTCGGATTTTGAGGAATTTGACCTTATAGTCGGCATGGACGCTTCCAATCTGTCGCGGCTCCGCAGTCTGGCCGCCACACCCGGGGAGGAGGCAAAGATTGTGGGAATGGCTGATTTTATCAGTCAGCATCCCGGATGGGACCATATCCCCGACCCCTATTATGAGGGGGCCGAAGGGTTCGAGCTTGTGCTTGACCTGCTGGAAGATGCGTGCGAGACACTGATAAGCGTGTCCATGAGGTCGACTGAATGATTCAAAATTGAAAAACTCATAAAATCACAAATATGAAACGACTGACATTGATAATCGGAATGTGGCTCGGCATGGTCTTCTCCTTGGCAGCGGCAGAGACGCCCGAATATCCCGGTGGAACTGACGCATTGGAGAATTATCTGGCAGAGAATATGAAATATCCCGCTACGGCCAGGAATAATGGTATAGAGGGAGTGGTGAACATCAGTTTTGTGGTGAATATCGACGGGAGTATCGGCCAGATAAAGGTGGTGAGACAGGTAGACCCCGATCTGGAGCAGGAGGCGATCAGACTTGTGAAGTCGATGCCCGCGTGGACCCCGGCTGAAAAAAATGGGCAGCCCGTGGCCGGCGAGGCAGTGGTGGCCGTGAATTTCTCCCTTGAATGACGATGCAGCTGGAATCTTATTTACCCCCCCCCGCAGGAGGAATAAGATTCCAGCTGGCAGGGAAAGATAGAGGGATAAGAAAGTTGGGAAATATAGACGGGGCTAAATTCTCGTGTGAGGATTTAGCCCCGTCTATATTGGTGAGGTCTGTCTCTATTCCGAGAGCCGATCAGAAGGGAGTGGCGTCGTTTTCGAAATCATAGGCGGGTTTATCAGCCTTGAGATTGGAACCCGCTGTCTGCTGGCCGAGTGAGATCTCGACAGTGACGATATCATCGGGGCGGAGATGCATCTGTGTGCAACGGCGTCCGAAGAGGTTGTTGGCAGTAGTGAGGAAAATAGCCTTCTCACCCTCCTTCATGGAGCAGAGAGCCTGGCTGATGACCGGGATGATATGTTTTGCACCGATTTTTATGTCGCGTGGGAGCGGAATGCCGAGGTCATAGCCATCTTTCGAGATAGAAATGTCTGCACGGACAGTGGAGCCGTTGGTGAGATGATTGCCATAACCCTCCGAGATGATACGCTTCAGCAGGTTGTCGGAATCCAGAGGCGACATATTCCTATCCTTGGCGGCGGCAGAGAGGGCGGCAGTAGCCTTATTCTGTGTTTCAATGTCGCTGGAATTTCGGATTCGTGAAAGGAGCCGATAGAATTCCTCGGCTACAGTGTCATTGTCAGTACCCGGAGAACTCTCCATGCCGTAGGCGATACTGTTATAGAGCACATCAGGGTCGAGAGCAATATTGAATTCGCGGCTGAAGGTGCGGATATTTGAGGCCATACGTATTCCGGCAATGACACCATCGTTAAACGATTCATCGTCGCCGATAAGCTTGAGGGCAGTACGGACACCCTTTAGATAAGCCGCACGCGCGGCGGGAGAATTCTTGGCAGAGTCATTGCAAGCCTCCTGCCAGTATTGGTCGGCCTTGACCTGACCGAAGAAATAGAGGAGTGAATCGGCGGCGGAGGGGTCAGACATTTGATCGAGAGATTTCCCGTTGCGGCCGCCGCAGCTTGCGAGTGATAGAAGAATGACAGTAGTCAAGAAGAGATTGAAGATAGATTTCATAGAAGAGGGGGAATGAAAGGGGAGAAGAATCTAATTAAATATCGATATCAGAATGAGCTTCTGTAGGGATAGAGTCAGGAGTGGCAGTATCTGTGACAGAGGTGTGAGAGTGTGCTATTTCCACTTCAACCGTGTCGCCGGTCGGCTGCATATTTTCAGCCGTGCGGCCCTTACATGCGCAGGAGATCCCTGTTAACATGAGGGAGAGGCCTCCTAAGGCTGAGATTTTAAAAAGGGATTTCATCGGAACAGGAATGGATATTTTTAGCTTTGAAAACTCGTTCTGACTCTGAATCTGTCGGGAGAGTGGTCTAAGCCATGAGTAGCTATGGGATAGCAGGAGTAGTTAAGCTTAACCACCCCTGCTAAGATAAGTAGCTACTTAACTGATATCGGAGAGAGCCTTGAGTTTCGTCAGCCGGAGATGAATTATTTGTTGACTTTGATGAGCTCTACCTCAAAGATAAGCGGTTCGTCAGGACCGATCGGGCCGCCGGGGGTGCCGGTGGAGCCGTAGGCCAGATTAGCCGGGATATAGAAGATAGTCTTGCCACCTTCCTTCATGAGCTGCAGACCTTCAGTCCATCCCTTGATTACACGGTCGAGGGGGAAAGATGTGGGTTCGCCGCGTTCAACACTGCTGTCGAACACTGATCCGTCGAGATGCCGACCGGTATAGTGGACAGTGACATTGTCAGTGGCCTCCGGGGAGATGCCTGAACCCTCGGACACAACGAGATAACGAAGACCGGAGTCAGTGGTGCGGAATGTGGTGTCAACGCTTGACGGTGCATATTGAGTGCGCACTGAAGAGAGGAATTCCTCGATACCCTCAGAGGGGGAAGCGAGAATGGAAGTCTGCTCCACGGCGGCCTCGGCTGTCAGATCGGCAGAATCAGCTGTTTCGGCTTTTTTCTCGCTGTTGCAGGAGGAGAAAGATAATGAAGCGGCTCCGAGCAGAAGAGCGATCGACATTGAAAACTTGCGTATCATTTTCATTAAGAAATTTGAAGTTAAAAAGAGTCTTAAACAGATAGAAGAGCACTAATCAGTATAAGCCCACCGGCGGCCGTCCTCCGGGAGAAGGGCGGTCGCCGACAGGCGGAGTCTGTTATCGGTTATGAAATCAATCTTTCTTGACAACCTTGATTAGCTCCACTTCAAAGATGAGTGTAGAGTGGGGAGGGATAGCGCCCGGCACACCCTGTGCGCCGTAAGCGAGCTCGGATGGGATGAAGAACACATATTTTGCGCCCTCCTTCATGAGCTGCACGCCTTCGGTCCAACCCGGAATCACGCGGTTGAGCGGGAAAGTTGCGGGTTCGCCACGGTTGACACTGCTGTCGAAGACAGTGCCGTCAAGCAGACGACCGGTGTAGTGGACGGTGACTTCGTCGGAAGCTGTAGGCTGCGCGCCTTCACCCTCTTTTTCTACTACATACTGCAGACCGGAAGAAGTAGTCTTCACGCCCTCCTGATTAGCGTTCTCCTCCAGAAATTTGCTGCCGGCTGCTTTGGCTGCCTCAACGGCCTTAGCCTCGAGCTCTCCGAGATAATCGTTGATAAGTTTCTGAGCTTCCTCTACAGGCATCTCGGGAGTGCCACCATCGAAAGCTACCTTCACACCATCCTGAAAACTTTTGGAGTCAATCTCCTTGACACCCATGCCTTTAAGTTGCTGGCCCATTGCCAGACCCCAGGCATAACTAAGTTTATCCATAATTCTATTACTTTATTTTCATTTATGTTTCTCCCTATAAACAACTGTTGGGCGACAAAGGTTTTATTTAGATAAGTAGCAAAGAGAAATTATTAATATGATAGATGCGCGATAATTTTGAGTCAGGTTGGCCGCGGAGCGAAGGAGCTTAGCGNGCTAAGCGACTGAGTGACAAGNTCAAGATGGNNAAAATTAGCCGCATATATCATATTAAGATANTTTCAAAGCCACTTNGTTATTTATCGTTTAATTTTTCTTAGCTACTTAGCTACTTCTGTTTATAGGCAGTCACTTCATCAAAGCGGAAGCAACGCTCTTTGGNANGGAANGATCAGTGGGCCTCAAANACTGTTGTCNCAAATAAGAATAATCAGGATTATGAATGTGGAAGNCGTCTGAAAAGGTNGATGTATCTGGAGGCGATAGCGGCGGCGGAGAATTTATCGGCTACGCTCCGGGCCATGAGAGGGGCGACAGACTCCTCCGCTTGCTGTGCGGCCCACGCTATTCCCTCGGCGAGATTGCGGGCGGAGAAGGTGGTGTCGTCTGAGATATGGGCGAGGTAGCCTGTGACTCCATGGTTGATAATGTCGGCCTGACCGCCGCGGTCGAAACTTACCGGCACCGCTCCACATGCCTGTGCTTCGACAAGAGTGCCGGGGAGTGTCTCATAAAGGGAGGAGGAGACTACGGCGTCAGAGCTTCGCAACACTTCCATCACCTGCTTTGAGCCGGCCAGAGGACCCAGATGAGTATGGCTGACCGCTACCGAATCAAACGCCTTGGAATCTCGCAGCGATCCGAAACTTAAGAGACGGGTGCGCGACGCCAGGTCGGGATACGACTCCCGAAGGATGGCAAAGGCCTCGAGCAGCAGTGGCAGTCCCTTCACAGGGTCGTCAAGGCGGGCTGCCCCGATGGCAACGGTGAATTCACCCGGCTTTCGGTCAGGTGCGCTTTGTCGCCACTGCAGGATGTCGTCGGGATGCGGGAAATCACTGACCGGGAATGCGTTGGGAATCACCTCTACCGGCATCCCCCCGAGCAACGGCGACTTCCGGGCGAGCGATGCCAGCCAGTTGCTGACGGCCACAAATGTGAGCCGAGACGACTCCTGCGATGTCACCGCCCATTCGTATAGATGTGCTTTACGCTTGAAAATACGCGCCGACATATCATGCGTCCCCCGTGGAAATCCGATAAGCGGACAGTCGCCGCAATTCTCCATATATCTGAGGCAAGAACCGGCGTGATGGCATACGCCAGTGAAGTTCCACATATCGTGCATGGTCCACACCACAGGTTTGCCGAGATCAAGAATCCTCTTTACCCCTTTGAGCGAAAGCATCCCCTGATTAACCCAGTTGAGACAGATGATATCCGCCTCCCTGACGAAAGGGTGGCGGTGGAGAGGAAGTCCGTGAGAGGCAGTGTCGATACGGAAAAGAGAGTCACGCCGAAAACCGTTGGCCGCAAAAATCTCCAGACGTTCCTCAAGAAAGGGAATCATCCGCCCCGTCGAGGAGGCAGCCTCGACCACGAAAGGATTGTCAGAAAGTTTCTCCTCAACAATCATACAGGCATCCACCCCCGCTTGGAGCAGAGCCTCCAGCAGGCGGAAGCTGACCACAGCGGCGCCCCCCGTGGAGTCGCTTTTGTTGATGAGGGTCACTTTGGGCATACGGTCGGCCATATCGTTCATTGGAATCAGTGTTTGGAATAGGTCTGGAACTTGAAACGAATCCCCTTGTCGGTGGAGAGTGTGTCTCCGTCCTCAACGAGAGTCCACTGACGTGGGTCAGGCATAGGGAAGAACGTGTCAGCGTCCGGAGCAATCTCCATGATGCGGGTGAGATATAGCACTGAAGCTAAAGGCATTGCCTGCGAATAGACCGTGCCGCCGCCGATGATGAAAGGCAGCGGATCATTGTCGCAGAGAGCGATTGCCTCTTCGAGCGACGCCACAATCTCCGCTCCGGGAGCTGCATAATTGCTGTTGCGGGTCACGACAATATTCCTGCGTCCCGGCAGCGCACCCTTCGGGAGTGATTCCCAGGTGCGTCGGCCCATGATGACTGCGTGTCCCATGGTCAGAGATTTGAAATGGCG
Organism: Bacteroidales bacterium; assembly: GCA_014800515.1. GTDB lineage: Bacteria > Bacteroidota > Bacteroidia > Bacteroidales > Muribaculaceae > Lepagella. The sequence goes on along the minus strand of JAAVFY010000034.1, from coordinate 53,321 downwards.
TAGGTCGGCAGGGATATGCCATATCATGTCGCCTCCGACACCAATGGCGCCATCTGTGTCGGCAGCCGCCACTATCACTGCCAGCGGACGGCGGCGGTGGGTGTCGGAATTGAAAGCACTGAACGGGTGGAGGGCGCCGCGGTCTTGTCCGCGGAGAGTCTCATGATCGGCAGGAAAAAGAATAGAAGTCTCCATGAATAAGTAAGTAAGCTCCTTAGATTTGCAAATTTAAAACAAAAGGATGAAACCTACAACCTCCGAAGCGCAAACGCACTTTGCGGACTCACGAACTTTTACTACCTTTGCGAAATGAAACACCGGCATGAGGGAAACGTCGTTTTGCTCATGTCAGAAAAGAGATAAACCGATTATATCACAGCGATGAATTATACGATAATCGATTTCCTAAGTCTGCTTGGAGCCGTGGGGTTGTTTCTCTACGGTATGAAAGTGATGAGTGAGGGCCTGCAGAAAGTGGCCGGCGACCGCCTGCGCAACATCCTCGGGATAATGACCAAGAACCGGGTGACGGGAGTCCTGACAGGTCTTGTGATCACGGCCCTCATACAGAGTTCGAGTGCGAGCACGGTGATGGTGGTCAGTTTCGTGAACGCCGGTCTCATGTCGCTTGCGCAGTCTATGGCGGTGATATTCGGAGCCAACGTCGGCACAACTGTCACCACGTGGATTATCTCCGCCTTCTCCTTCGAGGTGAATATCTCCGACTATAGTATCCTGCTGCTGGCGATAGGCGTGCCTATGCTCTTCATGAAGAAGAGTACCTATAAGTCTGCCGGTGAGTTCATTATAGGCTTCTGTTTCCTTTTCATGGGTCTTGACCTGATCAGCAAATACGTGCCGAATCTTCAGGCCAATCCCGAGATGCTGCAGTTTGTGACCGAATACACCACTCTGGGGCTGTGGTCGGTTCTGATATTCTTCGGAATCGGTATCATCCTGACAATGGTGGTGCAGAGTTCGGCTGCCACATTTGCCATAACGCTCATCATGTGCTCGCAGGGATGGATCAACTTTGAGCTCGGATGCGCGATAATACTCGGCGGCAACATAGGCACCACAATCACTCCGATACTTGCGTCGCTAAGCGGAAATCTGGCCGCCCGGCGCACAGCCATGGGCCATGTGCTCTTCAACGTGATAGGATCAGTGATCGTGCTCCTCATTTTCCACCCCTTCATGGAGCTTGTGGCCGATATCACCAAGGTGTGCGTAGGGGTTAATCCTCTCGACATTTCGCGGGCCGAGGAGGGGAGTATGGCCGCCTCGACCCTGCTCGATCCCGCCGGCGGACTCACGGCGAAGGCTCAAAGCACAGTGGCCTTCGGACTGGCGATGTTTCCCTCCGTCTTCAACGCCTGCAACCTTCTTATCATGATATGGTTTACGAAAACATACGTGAAAGTAGTGTGCTGGCTTATGCCCACACGCCATAAAGATGAGGAGGAGGAATTCTCTCTCAAGTTTATCGGCGGCGGTATGATGACGGCGGCCGAGCTCAACATCACTCAGGCACAGAAAGAGATAGCCCTCTACGGTGAGAGAGTGCAGAAGATGCTTGGCATGGCGCGTCAGCTCATCCATCTCGAGCCGGGCAAACCCGAATACGACCAGCTCTTCAACCGCATAGAGAAATATGAGGAGATCTCCGACCGCATGGAGATAGAGATAGGTAAATATCTGAATCAGGTGGCCGAGGGCAGGCTGTCGCCGGAGAGTAAGATGCGTATAGCCGGAATGCTGCGTATCATCTCCGAAGTGGAGTCGATAGCCGACAGCTGCTACAACATAGCCAAGACTCTGCGCCGCAAGAATCAGAACCATGTCAGCTTCCCCGAAGGAGTGATGAAAGAGATCGACACGATGTACGACCTTGTGGAGGTGGCTATGGACAATATGCTTTCCATCCTCAACGAGATGGAGATCCCCGAAGATTCACGCATCATCACCGCCTACAACAGAGAGCGTGAGATCAACAATCTCCGTAACCAGTTGCGGGATGCGAATATCTTTAACATCAACAACAAGGCCTACGGCTATCAGGAAGGCATATTCTTTATGGACCTAATTGGCGAGGCCGAGAAGCTTGGCGACTTCATGCTCAACGTAGTGGAAGGCGTGAAGCATCAGTTCAAGCCCTCTACAGGATCCTGACACCGATGAAAACTGCAAGACATGAGCGACCACAGCAGATACGACCATAGATATTGCGTCATAATGTGCGGCGGCGTGGGGAGCCGTTTCTGGCCCTTCAGCCGCACGGCGATGCCGAAACAATTCATAGATTTCTTCGGCACCGGGCGTACGCTTCTCCAGATGACAGTCGACAGAATCCGTGATCTTGTTCCTCCAGAGCGAACGGTGGTGGTCACCAACCGTATGTATGCCTCCCTTGTGGCGGAGCAGCTGCCGGAGATTGATGCTTCCAATATCCTTTGCGAACCCACGCGCCGCAACACCTCTCCCTGTATATGTTGGGCTGCCCATCATATCCATGCCCAGGACCCGGAGGCAGCCATAGTCACCCTGCCGAGTGATCATCTCATTCTGCGCGAGGATGAATTCAGAGATGCCCTGCTCGAGGGATTCNGGTTTGTGGAGGATGGCGACCGCCTGCTGACATTAGGCATACGTCCGCTCTCGCCCCACACCGGCTACGGCTATATCCAGCGCGGAGACCNCGTGGAGGGAGTGAGGGATATGTATAAGGTGAAGACCTTCACCGAGAAACCCGATGCCGAGATGGCCCGCATATTCATAGCCACCGGAGAGTTCCTCTGGAATTCCGGCATATTCCTCTGGAAATCGGATGCCATACTCAAGGCCTTCGCCCGATATGCGCCCGAGACTGCCGAACTCTTCGACGAGGGAGTCAATTTCTACGGCACGCCGGAGGAAAGCACCTTTATCGAGACAGTCTTCTCCGGAGCACCCTCTATTTCCATTGACTATGCCATAATGGAGAAAGCCCATAATGTCTACATGATGACCGTAGGATTCGGATGGAGCGACTTGGGAAGCTGGAAAGCCCTCTACGACAATTCTCCGCGCAATGCCGAGGGGAATGTCACACAGAACTGCCGTATCATCACCCGCGATTGCTCCGGGTCGGTGTTCGCGGTGAGTCAGGACAAGATAGTGGTGGCCTCCGGCCTTCATGACTATATAGTGGCCGAGAACGGCAACGCGCTGCTGATATGTCCCATAAGCGAGGAGCAACGGGTGCGCCAGATGGTCAACGACGTCAAGACCCGCTTCGGGGAGGAATACGTGTGACATCCTTCCGGATGATTTATGGTAAGTACTTGAAAAGAAAAAAATACACATTTATAGAGATAAAGTAAATATGAGATTAAGAACAATCATCGCGCTTCTCTCCGCAGGGATGATCGCGACTTCGGCAGCCGCCGAGACAACGGTGAGGGTATCCTTCCTCGACGAGTCCCGGCCGGACGTCACAGTCGGGATTACGCCGGAGTCGAAGCTCATATTCGGAGGTTCACCCCACTTCAACTTCTCGAATTGCGTAGGGCCAACGGCCGACGAAAGTATCAATGTGGCCAATGTGAAGCGAATCACGTTTCAGGGTTCATGGATGGGAGTGGAGTCGGCACGTGTCGAATCTTCCATTCAGTTGAAAGAGAATCCCGTAGGGGCATATCTCGGCGTAGAGGCATACAACGGGGCTGCGACTACGCTCAGCGTCTATTCCATCTCCGGACGCGAGGCTGTCAGAGTAGAAGGATGGAAAGGAGAGGATGTCGATGTGAGCCGTCTTCCCTCCGGACTTTATATTCTCCATATTAATCAATCCACAATAAAATTCATCAAGAAATGAGAAATATTTTACTCTCCGCCGTGCTTCTTGCCGGCACCCTCATGTCCGGTGCGCAGACCGCCGAGCCCAACCGCCTGCTCGTGGTGAGCGAGAGCGGATCGTATCAGTCCTTTATGACAGAGAGAGTGGAGGCAGTGGAATTCCGCACAGTGGAAGGACCCGTCGAGGCCGCTATAAATATCAGCGGATGCACTCTGACTTCCGTGCAGACCTCCATCACGATGAGCGAATCGTGCAGCTCCTATCTTATCAACTGCTATCCTGCGGTGATAGCCCGTCAGCTGAAGTCGAATCCCGCAGGTGCCTTCTCCTACATGGCGCAGACCGGCGCACCGCAGTATAGCGAGGACTTCTCCGACGGCACGCTCTCCGGACTCGAACTTCAGCCCGGCACAGAGTATGCTATCGTGACAGCCGCCTACGATGAACTCGGCACAGAGTGTGACGTCTGCCTCGGCACTTTCACCACCCCCTCCGAGCCTGTGACAGGAAATCCGCAAGTGACTTTCAAGCAGACCGGAAACACTCATTTCACCATTACCGGTGAATTCACGGCCAACAGCGACGTCGACGGCTATTCCTACCTTATTGGAGAGAAGGGAGAGCTTGAAGCGCAGTTTGAGCAGTTTGCCGGTATGTTCGGCTTCTCCAACATAGCCGAGATGGTGAAGATGTGGGGTGTGTATGTGGCACATAACGACTCCGACGAGCATACCTGGAAAGACCTCGAACCGAACAAGGAGTATGAGATCTACGTTCAGGCGTGGGACGTTAAAGAGGTGCCCGCTCCGGTGCAGATTTTCGAAGCTTCCACTGCCAAGATGGGCGGTTCGGGCGCAGCCTATGTCAATATCAAGGTAGGAGCCTATAAACTTGCCGACTGGGACGGCGAGATGAAGCCGAGCCTTTATGTCGACTTCATGCCCAATGACCAGGCCGGTGCCTACAGAGTATATTGCGCCTTTGCCGCCGATTATGACAAGGATCCTCAGGAGTATAAGGACTATGTATGTCAGGAGCCCGAGATGTCAATGGCCAACTGGTTCCTTTATGGCAACAAATCTACAGATTATCAGGTGGATCCTGGCAACTCCATCGTGATTCTTGCCGCAGCCAAGAATGCTGACGGCGTTTGGGGCGAAGTGAATGAGGTGCGCCACACTACTCCCGCCAACGTTTCTGCCGGAATGCCCGCCGCTCCCGGTCAAAAAGTGGCTAAGCGTGCCGACCGCGGTGTGTCTGACACGGCCGGTAAGGTGCCCGCCAACGCCTTCCGTAGGGTGCGCATGGAAAAATAATAGTCAGGAATCTTTCCGAATAAAATAAATACGCCGCAGTGGATTTTCTACCACTGCGGCGTATTTATTTTATTATCCGGGAAGAATCAGGATTTCGAGTGCTGATTTCCTTGACTTCCTGAAAAGACGATCAGAAGCTGCCTTTGCGGGCGAGCAGAGTATTCTTCATCAGCGAACAGATTGTCATGGGGCCGACGCCTCCCGGCACCGGAGTGATGAAGCTGCATAGAGGCGCTACATTCTCGAAGTCGACATCTCCGCTGAGGCGGAAGCCGCTCTTGCGTGAAGCGTCAGGCACTCGGGTGGTGCCCACATCAATGATGACGGCACCGGGTTTTACCATGTCGGCAGTGACGAATCCCGGATGACCGAGGGCAGCGACGATGATATCCGCCTCCCGGCAGATTTCCTTGATATTCTTAGTGGCTGAGTGGCATACGGTCACAGTGCAGTCACCGGGATTCCCTTTCTGTATCAGAAGGGAAGCTACGGGCTTGCCGACGATATTGCTCCGGCCCAGCACCACTGCGTGTTTCCCGCGGGTCTCGATACCATATCTGGAAAGAAGCTCGATAATTCCGTCAGGAGTAGCACTGCGGAAGCCCGGGAGTCCGATTGACATCCTGCCTACGTTGACAGGGTGGAATCCGTCGACATCCTTTCTCCAGTCTATGGCCTCTGTGACTTTCTGTTCGTTGATATGGCGCGGGAGGGGGAGTTGGACAATAAATCCGTCAACTTCAGGATCCTTGTTCAGACGGTCGATTTCTGCGAGGAGTTCCTCTTCGGTGATGGTGTCGTCATAGCGATGGAGGGAGCTTGTGAATCCGCACTCTTCGCAGGCGAGCACCTTATTTTTCACGTAGGTCTCGCTTCCGCCGTCGTGGCCAACGAGAATAGCCGAGAGGTGAGGGGGACGCTGGCCTTCTGCCTTCATACGGCCCACTTCCTCGGCAATCTCCTTCTTTATGGCGGCGGCCGTAGCCTTGCCGTCGATAATAGTGTAATCTGCCATCTATATTTCGGTTTGATTTTTTCTTTGTGCAAAATTACTTCCAAATCCGGTAATTTCAAAATCCGGTGGGAGGAGTAAGGATATTTTGGATTGAAGATTAGAAATTGGAGGGTTGAGGGGGAAGGGAGGAAGCGGATTCATTGAAAATTGTTAATTTTGCATCGGGGGGCTGTATGTATGGACGGGATTTGGAGACACTTATCAAAAATATATTGACTTTCAGTCGTGAGAGAATATAGATTGATATTCGGTTGTGCGACAGTATGTTATGTCCATATCATGACTTAATGTAAAGAAAGATGAGTCAGAAGTCCGTAAAGATAAGGGGTGAGGTGGATATGCTTCAAGGTCCCCTTTTGAAAAAGATAGTCGTATTTGCGATTCCGCTTCTTTTGAGCGGAGTGCTCCAGCAGTCGTTCAACTCTGTGGATGTGGCGGTGGTGGGGCGTTACTGTAGCCGTCAGAGTCTCGCCGCAGTGGGAAGCAACGGCGTGGTGATCGGTCTGCTTGTCAATCTATTTCTGGGCATATCTATCGGCGCGAATGTAGTGATTGCCAACTGTATAGGCCGGGGGAAGCGAGAGGATGCGGCCCGGGCCACATCTACAGTCATGGTGATGTCGGCGATATTCGGAGTTTTTCTTGGAGTGATAGGGATTCTTGCCTCCGGATCTATTCTGAGAGCCATCGCCACACCCGATGATGTTCTTCCGCGGGCGGAAGTCTACCTCCGTCTTTTTTTTATCGGCGTTCCCTTCCTTGTAGTGTTTAATTTCGCGTCCGCGGTCTTGCGAAGTGTCGGAGACACACGGCGTCCCTTCAACTGTCTGGTGGCCGGCGGAGTGGTGAATGTGGGGCTTAATCTGCTCCTTGTGCTCATATTTGATCTGGATGTGGCCGGAGTGGCGATCGCCACCTCCGTCTCCAACGTAGTCAGTGCGACGCTTCTCGTCAGGATACTCATGAGAGAGAGAGGCGACCTGCGGCTTGATATGCGCCAACTGAGGTTTGACAGGGAGCTGGCCGGCGAAGTACTTCGTATCGGAGTTCCCGCCGGAGTTCAGGCGGCGGTCTTCCCCCTCTCCAATGTCTTCATACTCTCCGCCATAAACACCTTCGGAGCCGACGGGTCGGCCGGATCGGCTGCGGCTCTTACTTACGAATACTACTGCTATTATCTCATAGCCGCCTTTGCGAGTGCTTCCGTGGCTTTCACCGGCCAAAACTACGGAGCCGGGAAATACCGCCGTTGCGATCGCATCTTCCTGATATGCCTGGCAATGGGAGCGGCGAGCTGCGCGATAGCCAACATCGGTATCACAATATATCGGGAATGGTTTGTCGGACTCTTCACCTCCGAACCTGACGTCAGCTCATACGGATATATAAGGATAGAGCACGTGCTCCTCTTTCAGTTTATAGCCTCCAGTTACGAAGTTGCCGGAGCCTCCATGCGAGGCATGGGAAAGTCAGTGCTTCCGGCTTTGATCACTATATTCGGCACCTGTATAGTGAGGATATGGTGGGTGTCGATGTTTCAAGCCGGCTATATCCCCCATGACATGGGGAAACTTCTTGACATATATCCCATAACCTGGATTCTGACCGGCCTCATGATGCTGACGGTTTACCGGATAGTGAGACGGAAAGCCTACAAAGTCTGAGCCTCCCTGTCGATATTGACGTGCAGGCGAAGATTACGGAAATTTTTCTTTAATATATTTGGTTCGTCCGGATAGTATGTATAACTTTGTCGGCGAAAGCCTTACGGGTGTCATCCCCNGGAGAGGATATTGATAAAGAAACTTATATCTAACTAACTGAATAACAATACTTACGTAGTAGCACAAGCACAATGACTACCACACTTCTTATTATCTTTGTGGTGGGATACCTTGCGATAGCNCTGGAACATCCCATCAAGGTTGACAAGACCGCCTCGGCACTCATCCTCGGCATGGTGCTCTGGATAGTGTATGCTTTGGGAGCAGAGTCGATCGTGCCGCTGGTGAACGGCGATCACTTCCAGGAATATCTCACCGCCCATCCCGGACTTCAGGGAGAGAGTCTGGCCCATCAGGCCCTATCCTATATCCTTGATGTCGACATAGTGGAGCACTTGGGAGATATCACTCAGACGCTTCTTTTCCTTATTGGCGCCATGACCATCGTGGAGCTTGTCGACGTGCACGGAGGATTCCGTGTGATCACCGATAAGATNATCACCCGCAACAAGCGTAAACTGCTCTGGATCATCTGTTTCACCACTTTCTTCATGTCGGCTATCCTCGACAACCTGACCACGACGATCGTGATGATCATGCTGCTCCGCAAGCTCATCGACGACCAGAACTCGCGCTGGCTATATGCCGGAGCAATCGTTATAGCCGCCAACAGTGGCGGCGCGTGGAGCCCTATCGGCGACGTGACCACAATCATGCTCTGGGTGAAGGGCAATGTCACAGTGCAGTCTCTTATATGCTATGTGCTTCTTCCGAGTATCATCTCCATGGTGCTTCCGCTTCTCATCGTCAGCCGCCAGCTGAAGGGCGACCTTCCTCCCGTGGCAGAGCAGGTGGTGACCGATAACTCTATCACTGCATCGGAGCGTAAGACAATGTTTTTCCTCGGAGTGGGCGGCCTTATCTTTGTGCCCGTCTTCAAGACGATCACCCACCTTCCTCCCTTTGTAGGCATGCTTCTCGTGCTTGGAGTGCTGTGGGTATTCACAGAGATATTCTACAATAAGAAGATGCTTGCCAAAGCGCAGGAACACCGTCTGCCCACCGTCATATCCCGCATCGATATGCCCTCCATCCTCTTCTTCCTCGGTATCCTCATGGCAGTGGCTGTGCTTCAGTCGACAGGTGTACTCGCCTGGATGGCCAAAGAGCTTGATGAAGGTATCCACAACGTCTATATCATCAACTCCGTACTCGGTGTGCTCTCTTCGATTGTAGACAATGTGCCTCTCGTGGCCGGAGTGATGGGCATGTATCCCGTGGCGGAAGCCGGAGCCACCGGTTATGCAGCCAACTTCGTAGTCGACGGCACATTCTGGGAATTGCTGTCCTACTGCGCCGGTGTGGGCGGCAGCATCCTGATCATCGGCTCCGCAGCCGGTGTGATAGCTATGGGTCTGGAGAAGATCAGTTTCGGATGGTATCTTAAGAAATTCTCCTGGCTTGCCCTTCTCGGATATCTTGCAGGTGTCGGAGTCTACATGCTCGAACAGCTCTTGATGGGCAAGATCTGAGCAAGCTATTTAACCAGGTCTGCGGAGCTGCAGGTCTGAGTCCGTACTGAAAATTCCGCAGGATATTTTCAGGGAATTTGCAAATAAGAAAAAAAAGAATTAATTTTGCANCTGATTACGCAGAGCCGTATTTTATGACTCGCCGANAGCGTATATGTCAAGGCTTTCGTAATTTGAGGATTGTCTTATGGTGTAATGGTAGCACAGCAGTTTTTGGTTCTGCTTGTCCAGGTTCGAATCCTGGTAAGACAACTCTAAGATGAACCCGAGCTAAGAAGAGTCCCTTCTTGGCTCGGCTTTTTTACTTTTGTATACTTTCTGTAGTTCGGGGCCGAAGACAAAAATTAGCTTCCGGATGAAGAGGGATTAATGGCCGGAGGCAATCGACTTGGCGAGGGCGTTCATTCGGAAGCAGATAGGATAAGTGAGAATCGTGCCGATAGGAAGTCCGAGTGAGATGATGAGGAGGCGTCCTTCGGAACATAGGGCGAAATCATGGGCCGCAGGTTTGAAGCGCTCTGGGAAGGCTTCATGGACGATATGGATAATTTTAGCACCTATGGCCTCTGCCTCGGTGCGGATATCCTTCTCAGCTTTAGATATAAAAGGAGAGACGAGAATTGTGTCTTTTGAGACTGCCGAGAGCCACACGGCCTTTTTCGCCTGTATTTCCTCAGGCTTACTATCCTTATTGATTTTTACGGCATCTTTGTCAGGATTCCGGAAGAGGAAAAGGTTACCATAGGCGGCATATTCAACATCTTCTATCCGGAGCTTTCGGATATTTTGAAAGAATTTGGGATATTGCTGACGCATGGCCAGACGATGGGGATTATGACGGATATAATTGTAGAGGACATCAAGACTTCTTTTCAGAAAGAGAGGCTTATCGCAATAGCCGATTTCAAATATATCCGTATCTTCAACCTCTCTCCCCAGAAGCTTTGAATATTTGGAAGCGATTCTTGTCCGAAGTTGATCAATATAGAAATCCAGATGTCTGTCTGACCTGAACAGCACCTGCAGAAGTATATGAACATGATCCGGCATCACACGAAACTGATACTGCTTGAGAATAGGGAATTCATACGGTAGATGAACAATAGCCTTAGCTATGATTTTTCCGAGTTTGGATTCTTCAATATCCGCACTGCCGGGAAGGCCGGGCAATATTCGTGCATCGCCCACTATAGTGCCGAAACATTCACAGTCTTTTGTTTTCTTGAGGATGATGTGATAGATGAACGGAGCAAAATAATCATGATTAAAGGCCCTCCTATGATAGGAGTGTCCTCCACCCTGTTTCAAAGACTTGATCCATACTGAATCCATAATTATCTCTATTATATTTTGATACTATCTTTTCTTGATATTTGCGCTATTTCACCCAAAGACAAACCTGCTCCGCCTTTCCTGCATCCTCACTTCCTGCATCCTCACTCCGGATCTGCATAATATTTTGACACTATCTTTTCTTGATATTTGCGCTATTTCACCCAAAGACAAATCTGCTCCGCCTTTCCAGCATCCTCACTTCCTGCATCCTCACTCCGGATCTGCATAAATTGCCATGCATTGGCTTGTCATGGCGGAGCAGGTTTGTCTTTGGGTGAATAGACAGTCTTTCAGAAGGTCTGGCCGTAAGAGGCGCGGTCGAGGGTGCGGTAGCCGATGGCCTCGGCTATGTGGCGGCTCAGGACGGGGGCCGTGACGGCTTCCTCTTCCGTCATGGTGGCGGAGTATTCGAGATCGGCAATCGTGCGTGCCACTCTGAGAATACGGTCGAAGGCACGGGCTGACATGTTCAGGCGCGTCATTCTTTCCTTAAGCCGGTCCATGCCCTCTTCGTCAGGCCATGCGTGCTGCTTTAGAAGACGCTGATTCATCTGAGCGTTGCAGTGGACACCCTGTTCGTCGCGAAATCTATTCTGCTGTATCTCCCGTGCCCTTATCACCCTCCGGCGAATCTCCACACTCTTCTCAGATTCGCCGGAATATGCCATGTCGTCGAAAGCCACCGGTTGAATTTCCACCTGGATGTCAATACGGTCGAGCAATGGTCCGGAGATACGATTCATATATCTGTTGACAGCCCCCGGCTGGCAGGTACAGACCCTCGTGGGATGGCCGAAATATCCGCATGGACACGGATTCATCGAAGCGACAAGCATGAAAGAAGCAGGGTAATCTACGGTATACTTCGCCCTGGAGACAGTGATTACCCTGTCTTCTATCGGTTGGCGGAGCACCTCCAGCACCTGTCGGGGAAATTCCGGAAACTCATCGAGAAAAAGCACACCATTATTGGCAAGCGAAATTTCGCCCGGCATAGGATTGACACCGCCCCCGACAAGAGCCACCGGCGACACCGTATGGTGAGGCGAACGGAAAGGCCGGCGGGTCATGAGCATCGAACCCCGCCGCAGCTTCCCGGCCACAGAATGAATCTTGGTTGTCTCGAGAGCCTCGGCCATGCTGAGAGGAGGCAGAATCGAAGGAATACGCTTCGCCATCATAGATTTGCCGGCACCCGGAGGCCCGATCATCAGAAGATTATGGCCGCCGGCACAAGCCACTTCAAAGGCCCTTTTTACCGTGTCTTGTCCCTTGACTTCCGAAAAATCAAGGTCGAAATTATAAGCATCGGCAGCGAAGAGAGCCCGGGTGTCGATGACGGTGGGCCGCAATGGAGAGAGCGACGGATCGGAAGCGAGAATCATAGCCTCCGCGAGCGTGGAGACACCGTAGACTTCAACTCTATTCACCACAGCCGCCTCAGTGACATTAGCTTCCGGGACAATCAGTCGCTTGAACCCCATTTCACGGGCCTTTACAGCCATTGGGAGCACCCCCTTGACCGGGAGAACAGACCCGTCGAGCGAAAGCTCTCCCATAATCATGCACTCCGCGAGATGTTCCGAAGGAATAGCCTCGGCAGCTGCAAGCACCCCTATAGCCATGGGGAGGTCGAACGAGGCACCCTCCTTCTTCACGTCAGCCGGCGCGAGGTTGATGACAGTGCGCTTTCTCACGAACTGCACACCGCTATGGTTTATGGCCGACATAATACGCTGATAACTCTCCTTGACGGCAGTGTCAGCCATTCCGACAATGGTGAAAGAGATGCCTCTCTCCACGAGGGTCTCAATGGTGACGGGATAGGCTTCTATGCCCTGGATTGCTGCGCTATATACCTTTGTAAGCATTTGTTTTCAAAGCTGCTTATCATTTGATTTTTTTGAATTCTATCTCAGCTTCAGCGGGGTTATGTCCGCGATAGGTGATCCGGCCTTTGCTGTCGGCCACTATGAATGAGGGAGAGCTGTTCACTCCAAGATTTATGATTGCCGAATCCGCTTCCCCTTTAGGTAGCCAGGCGCGTATAGTATGGCTCAGGGAATCTCCCTTCAACGGTTGGCGCCAGCTGATGGAATCGGGGTCAAGACAGAAATCCGCCAGCAGGAAGTCGGTGGAATCCTTGCTCTCCCGACTCAGCCGCCGGATTATATTTATACCCGCCTTGCGGTCATGTTGGCCAGAATGCCAGAAGAAAAGTAAGGTAGGGCGACCGGGGCGCAGAGTGTCAGGTCCATTGACGGTGCGCGCTTTGAATGTAGAAAATTTGTCGGCTCCCTTGCCGGCGGATTTTCCGCCGGTCATGACAGATGCTCTTCCTTCCGGCAAGTCAGCACGAGCTACGAGCGAGAACAGACTCTCCTTGGCGGCTTCCCCTTTCAGGAGACTCAGCAGAGAGACGAAGCCGGATGTGTCTGAGCCCCGGTCAAAGACCGTGAGCAGCAGGAGAGTCGATAGGGGGGAATCAGAGTTGGCCTTCACGTAGGCCGCCACCGCCTTGTTGATACGCTTTGCGTCACGACTTTTCAAGACATCGGTATTTTCAAGACGCCATCCGCTCCATTCTTCCGAAATCTTATTGCCCTTTATACGCCATGACAGAGGATCCGGACTGTCGGAGGTGATTTTCAGCCGGTCGCCGCGTTCCGCATAGAAAGCCATGACAGGTTTGCCGGAGGGAGAGAGGATATAGACCACCGCCGGCAGGATCGCCGGAAGTTTCACTTTTCCCTTCCCCTGGTGGAGCGCACACACCGACTCCATGATTCTTCCTGACTTCTTGTCTGCGGCATAATAAAGCATCCTCACAGTGGAGCCGCTGTCTGCGGGGAGGTCGAAATCAACTTCAAAACTCTTTGCGCCGCACCCGGCCAGGAGTGTGATCAGAAGCAATGAGAGACAAAATATGGTAGAGAGCGAACGTATCTTCCCGGAAAAGAATCTGAAATCCATGATAGGGATATTTTTGTGGCTCCTGTGAGCTGTTCTGTTGATAAGAGCCGTAGCGACAGGAGCATGGCGAAACTGAAGGATGCAAAATTAGCGATAATCCGCGAGTTTTCAAAGGACGGGAGAGACGAGCCGGCCTTCGTGCTGCTATAAGTGTAGCAGAAGAAATCAGGAGAAAAAATGAGGCTTAAGAAAAAAAAGAGAGATGAGGGGATTGATAATAAGGAAAAATTATTAACTTTGCCGTCAGCGTACAACTTTAAGGCAACCAAGCAAGCCCCTGAACAAAGGTGAGAGAATCGGCTTCCTGCCGATTGTCGACCCGTCACTGTAAGAAATCACATTAACAATCTAAAACACAATAGGAAGTAAAATGAAAAAAACTCTACTTACCTTAGTAGCGGGCATCGCCTCCCTGGTAGGCACGGGAGCGCAGGCCGCCACTATGGAGTATGGCTACTGCGGCGACGCCAACATAGCCCTCTCCATGCGGCAGAAATGCTGCTACAACCTTGCCATTGAGATCCCGGCTGAATTCAGTGAGGCTCTCAAAGGCAGCAAGCTCACCGGTCTGAACGTAGGTTTCGGTGTGGGTTCGAGCAAGAACATGACCATCTATGCCATGACTGACCTCGGCGAGGAATACATTGCCACCGGCAGCACCACCACTCTGACAGAGAGGGAATACAACATGATTAAGTTTGACACTCCGGTGACACTTGACGGCACACCTCTCTTCGTTGGATTCAGCTATGATGCTATCGCCACAGATACGCCGCTCGCATTTGACAACGACGTTGCTGGCTTCAACCCCCTCGGCGACTATGTGGACATCACAACCACAGCCGCGGAGGCTTGGAAGGGCGACTCTTACGGAAGATTCGGCGGCCAGTATGGCAACGCATGTATCCGCGCCGTCATCGAGGGCGACAACTTCCCTGCCGATATGGCTATGCCCCGCAGTATCAACCTTCCCGGCATCATCCGCCCCTGGACCGACTTCGATTTCACAGTCGACTTCCGCAACCTCGGCACAGAGGCTATCAGCAGCGTAGAAGTCTCCTACAGCCTTGGCCACGGCGGAACTCAGAAGAAGACAATCTCGCTTGACACTCCCGTGGCTGTCGGAGCAAACGGTCAGGTTACTCTCACCGGCCGCAACAATGAGGACGGAGAGGTAGATCTTCTCGCTCAGGCCTATATCACCAAGATCAACGGCAACGACAACCCCCTTATGGCTGTCATGGTCGAGGAAGGTTTCTCCCCCAGCAACAAGCAGTTTGAGCGCAGAATGGTGCTTGAGGAGTACACCGGTGTCGGTTGTCAGTTCTGTCCCCGCGGTTGGTATGGCATCGAGGAGTTCAAGAAAGAACTCGCAGCGAAAGGGGAGGAAGACAACTTCATCGCCATCGCCGTCCACAACTACGGAGCCGACCCGATGCAGTGTTCCGCCTACAACACTTGGGTGAACAACAATATCACGGGTGCTCCTCAGGGCACAGTGAACCGCAGCACAGTCTTCGAGCAGTTTGACCCCTCGCTCGAGAGCCTCCGTGAGGCATATCCTCTGATGCACGTCCTCTGCGACGAATATATCGGCATCACGGCCAATTATGAGGATGAGACAGAAAGCAGCGTCGTGGCCGAAGTGGAGATGCGCTTCGCCAAGGATATTGAGAAAGCCAACTACGGCCTTGCATATGTAGTGATCCAGAACGACCTCGGCCCCTACAACCAGATGAACGGTTTCGCCGGCGGCCGCTATGGCGAGATGGGCGGTTTCGAGAACCAGAGCACTTCAGTGCCCTTGATGTTCAACGACGTTGCCCGCGATATCTATAACTGGGCCGGCGACAAGACTGCATGTCCTTCCACTATCGAGGAAGGCGAGACCTACACTCACACCAAGACTCTTTCGCTCACACGTTGCAAGACGCTGAAGAATGCCAGCCTTGACAATGTGGAGATTGTGGCTCTCCTCATCGACCGCACCACAGGCGAGATTGCAAACGCCGCCAAGTGTAAGATCGGATCGAGCAGCCTCAACGGCGTGGAGAATATCGACGGTGCTTCCTACAGCGTGCGCGCTCTCGACGGCCGCATCGCCGTAGACGGAGAATATAACGACGTCACTGTCTACACGGTAGACGGTAAGGTGGCAGGCAAGTATGTAGCCGGTCAGCCCATCTATGTAGCCGGCGGTCTTTACTTCGTAAGCGTGGACGGAGAGTCTGCTGTGAAGGTGATCGTGAAGTAATATTGAAATAATATTAAGAAGTTTTTCGGCTAACGGATAAAACTCTTATACAGTAGCTGAATAATTGTTGAATTTCGGCTGTCCGAAGATTTAGGGTTTTGAGTCGGGAAAACTTGACAAAACGCAATTAAAGGGGAGATTCCACACGGGAATCTCCCCTTCTTTTCTATACATAAAGTGAGAAAAAGGGCGATATGGCCGGGGGAAGATATGAATTCGGGACTGAATAATTGGAGGAATGAAATTTAATTTATAACTTTACAAACTGAATAGAAGCGGCCTTAATAACAGGCTGCCGGTATGAGGGAAAGACATGGTCGGCAGGAGTCCGACGTAATGTCGAATAGATGTAATAATAAATATAAAAGAGATATTATATTAGATCATGAAAAAGATTTTACTTTTAGTATTATCATTCATCGCTATGGTGATTCCGTCGATGGCCGATACTATGGAATTCGGCTATTGTGGGCCCATAGGCGGTACATTTGGTTCGGGGAATGCCGTAGGAACGACCTATGGAGAAGCTCTCGAAATACCGGCGGCCACGGCAGCGTCGTATGACGGTTGCAAGATTACCGGTGTGTCGGTGGGATTCGGCACAGCAGAAAAGTGTGAGGTGGAAGTGTTCCTTTCCACAAATCTGAAGAAAGATCCTTTTTACACTCAGAAAGCGACAGTCAAGCCCAATCAATTTACGGTGGTCGAACTTGACGAGCCATACGAGATAACCGGTAAGCGTGTTTACGTGGGTTATAAGTTTGTGAGCAGCAGCACATCCGACTCGCCGATGGCATTCGACTATGATGAGGCTCTGCGCAGCACCTACGGCAACTGGGTAAGCATATCCGTGACCGGAAGCGACTTCAACAGCCGCTGGGAGCATTATTACGCCAGCTACGGCAATGTGTGTGTCAGAGCCATTCTCGAAGGCAACGTCAGCGGCAAGGCTACTGTAACCCCGGTTGCTGTAGATGTTAGCCCGCTCGTGAGGCCCGGTAAGGAATTCACGGCGACTCTCACTCTTCTCAACACGTCGGCCCAGCCGGCGGAGAGCATTGAGGTGGAGTGGAAAGCCGGAGAGGAAACCGGGACAATGGAATACGTCTTTGACACTCCTCTTGAACCCAGCCGTCGCCATACGGCCACTATCAGACTGATGGCTACGGAGGAGAATGAAAATCTTCCCCTTCAGTTCCGTGTGACCAAGGTGAACGGAGAAAGAAACTATGAGGATGACGTGACTCTGAGGTCGACTGTATGCTGCAGCAACATCTACAGTGTCCGCAACCTTCTTGTCGAAAAGAACACCGGAGTGCAGTGTGGCTGGTGTCCGCGTGGCATCTACGCTTTCGAACGCATGGAAGAGGAGGTGACTGACGGCAGCTTTATTCCTGTGGCGGTGCATAATTATAGCCGCGATCCCATGGCATGCGATTCCTACAAACCCTGGAATGATAAATTTGTGGGTTATGGCGCACCCAAGGCCACCTTCAACCGCGTTTCCACCTCCAATACCGATCCTTCTTATGAGAATGTAAGGAGTATGTACGAGTCTATGCGCACCGTGACCTATGCTGACATATCGTTGCAGACGAATGTGTCCGGAGCTTATGCGGATGTGGTGGCCACAGCACTCTTCAGTAAAGACCTCAGCGGTATAAACTACGGAATGGGATTCATCCTGGTGGAGAACAACGTCGGTCCCTATAGCCAGGCCAACAACTATGCAGGCGGCTCCACCTCGATGGGAGGATTCGAGAGTATGCCGAGCGCAGTGCCGTTGATATATAATGATGTGGCACGCCAGATTTTTGACTGGAACGGTGACTCCGGGACAATACCTTCGTCGGTGACTGCCGGAACATCGTATACAACCACCCGTTCTCTGTCACTTTCGGGATGCAAGGATGTGATTAACGTGAAAGTAATCGCTTTCATAGTAAACAAAAATAGTGGCGAGATTGTGAATGCTACCCGTGTGTCACTCGGCAAGTCAACAGGTGTGGAGAGCATAGAAGAGGCTGCTCGGAACGTGAGCGTGAGCTGCACAGGCAATCAGATTTCAGCATCCGGAGACTTCAATCTCGCGAGAGTGTATTCAATCGGCGGAACAGTGGTTGATACCCTGCGCCCCGGAGAGTCCGCGACTGTGTCGTCAGGCCTCTATCTGATAAAAATTGAAGGTGGAAGCGACAATGGCAAAATTTTTAAGGTAATATCGCGTTAAGCTATTGAAGTCGAATGGAACTTCATTGCGCCTGATTACTGTCACAACGGAATTTTGTCATGAAAACTTTCTGAGACATAAAGACTCGCTCCGTCCGGACTCCCATTGCCGGGAGTCCGGATCGGAAGCGAAAGTCAAGATGCGTCCGGGAATTTAAACAAGCATCCGTAACGATAAAAGGATAAAGGAATATCCAAATCAAATAAAACAACAATAAAACAAAATCAAAATGAGTTTCATTACGAAAGCATTGACTGTGACGGCCCTGACAGCCGCCATAGCTTCAACCGCCGGAGCTGCTCCCGTGAAGCGTGTCCCTCATTTCTCGGAAGAGGGGACAGTGCTTCCGAAGAAAGTCATTCCGGAAAACCCTTCTGAGGAGACCTGGACCGACATAGGCAAGGGTATCCTCCGTGATGATGTCATCACTTACACGTACATCGTGGATTTCTATGAATTCCCCGTAAGAATTCAGGAGAGCGACCAGCAGCCCGGACGCTATCGTCTGGTGAACGCCTGGGCGGAATATCCCCTTCTTTCCAATATCTATCCGAGTGGTCTGACATGGCCCGAGGATGAGGTGAGATATATCATCGTGGATGCCACTGACCCCGACCATGTGTTCATTCAGGACGGCTATATGGGGTGCTATATGGGCCCTGCCGTGTATTCCGACGAGGGATATCAGGAGGGTGTGCTATGGAGTATGGCCGGAGATTATCTGACCGATAACCTCAACGGTTTCACGGTGGATGAATTCGATAATATCGCCGGTAAACTCCGTGACGGCGCCATCACATTCCCCAAGGGCTCCATTCTTTATCAGCCCTGGGAGCCGAGCATGGTCGATGAGCTCGGACGTCCCGAGCGTACGCTCTGGATCACTGTCAACAAGAGCGGTATGTTCCGTCTCAAGCTGCCCGATGCGCCCGATGTGGACGTCAATATAGAACTTCTCGGTCTTTCCTCNGACAGGAATACCGTGGACTATGAGCTCAAGCTTCAGGACGACATCAAGACACTCCGNGTTGCTCTCGTGGCCGGCGAGGAGGTGGAGGAAGCCGTTAAGAAGATAAAGGACGGCTCGATAGAGTATCAGGAGATCACCGGCGACGGCCGTTATTCTTTCCCTTACACTGCTGACGGTCTCTATACGCTGGTTTGCGTTCCCTATACTGAGGACGGCGTGGCACGCTACGAATCTTATGACACCCACACTTTCGATTACGACGAGAGCGAGTGGAAGAAGATGGGCACTGCCCGCCATACTGAGGCTATCATCTCTGATAATGAGATGCGCAATAACGGCTTTATCCTCTCTTCCGACACTTATGATGTGCCCGTGGAGATGTCTACAGCCAACAACCAGCTCTTCCGTCTCGTGAATCCCTACGGACCTCCGTATGCGTATGCCACTGACCAGAACTACGACAACACACGAAACTACTACATGGAGTTTGACGCCAGTGATGCTGACCGTGTATATCTCAAAAAGACGGAAGACTTCATCGGTATCGATCTGGGATATGGCTCGCTTATGGTATGGAGCCGTGCTGGNCGTCTGATAGAGAATGAAGGCATGACCCTTGACGAAGTCAACGAGTGGGAAGCCGAGAACNANGATCCTGTATTTGGCTGGATCGATGACAACAACGTGCTTCATTTCCCCAAGAACGCTCTTCTTCTCAACTTCTCGTTCGTGCGCCCCGACACCTGGTANTGGTCAAATCGCGAAGGCGGTTTCAGCCTTGTCCTTCCTTCTGANATGAAGTTTGCAAACCGTACCGGCGCCAAGGCAATNGAAAGCACTGACTATGATTTCCCCACAGAGTATTTCACACTCGATGGCGTGAAAGTGTCAGGTGAGAATCTCGCTCCCGGCATCTATGTGGTTCGCAAGGGCGACAAAGTATGGAAACAGACCGTAAAATGACAAACAGACAATAACATAACAACAATTAATCAGAATGAGAACACCTACCTTATTACGCAGGGGAGCTATGGCCACATTTGCCACAGCGGCCCTTCTGGCGTCCGCACAGGGTGTTAAGGATCTCCCTTTCCTTCAGAAGGGAGTCTCCAAACCCGAAAGTGATGCCACTACCAAGCTCATGAAGGCTCCTCTCAATACAGAGAAGCCCAAGGGCCCCCTCATGTTCGGCTCAGTGATGGATGACTATAATATTCTCCGTCACTACGCGACTTTTTATGCCAACGAACCCGGAAAGCTCAACAAACTTAACAAAGTCTGTGACCCTGATCCGGATAACTGGAACTACGAACAGCTTTTCGGACTCAGAGCCGGCTGTTACGGTGGAGATGGCTATTATTACGGCTATCGCCTGAAGTTGTATAGTCTGGGTATTACCTATGCCAACGACTTTGTCAAGGTGAATCCACTCACCGGTGAGTTTACATCTGTCTATAAGTTTGACGATGGTTATCAGTCGCAGTCATCTTGGCCTGTCCTGATTTATGATATGGCCTACAATCCCGCGGACGGTGAGATGTATGCTATAGCAGCTGATCCGGAGGCTGAGGATGTGGCAATGTCGCTTATCGGTACTGTCGACAAGAAGACCGGTGAGTTCAAGAAGCTCTGCTCTCTTAATCGCTACTATTTTGCCATTGCATTCGATTATGACGGCACTCTTTATGGTATAACCTGGACATACCGTGCGCAGGGCAACGGAACATCGCAGATAAGCGGAACTCGTCTCGACCAGTTTGATGATGAGTTCGAGTACAAGAAAGGTACAACCATTCTTGTCAACGAAACTGCGTACCTTCCCTATTATGCCCACTCTCTTGACTTCGACTATACTACAGGCGATCTCTATTGGGGAGCATGTGATACGGATTACAATCAGACTCTTGTTAAAGTGGATCCTGATACCGGCAAGACCGAGAGCCTCGGTAAGTTCGGTAACAGCGAGATTGTAAACGGACTCTATATTCCGTTCATCACGGCGGATTCACGCACGGCTCCGGCTCGTGTGAACGGCCTGACTTACGCTTTTGATCCGCAGGGNGCCAACAAGACCACCCTCACATGGACCAATCCCACCACACAGTGGAACCGTAAGACTCTGTCGAACCTTGTGGAAGTCAATATCTATCGTGACGACATGAAGTCGGCACCGGTCGGCACTGTTGACGCTTCCGGAAAAGTAGGCCAGCAGATGACATGGACCGACGAGAAGGCCGAGCGCGGACTCCATAAGTATTATGTCGTGCCTTCTTCCGTGAAAGGACAGGCCGGCATTATGGACAGTATATCCGCTTTCGTGGGCCGTGACCTTCCCGGTTCGCCTGAGAACGTAAAGGCAGTTACCCCCGAGGGTAAGACTATCGTGCTGACTTGGGAGGCTCCGACCCGTGGCGACAGCGACGGCTGGTTTGACAAGGAGTCGATCACATACACCGTGACCCGCGAACAGGACAACAAGGTTATCGCCAAGGATCTTGCCGCGCTCACAGTGACTGACAGCGACATCCCCGAAGCCACTACCTATACTTATTCTATCGTAGCGAAGAACACCGAGGGTGAGGGCCTTCCTACAGTGTCTAACGGTGTGCTTGCCGGACAGACCGTGGCAATACCTTTCTACACTAACTTCCCCAATAGCGTGGAGGCAGGACGATTCTCAGTCCTTGACGGCAACAGCGACGGTAGTGTATTCACCTACGGCTTCAATACCAACAATAACAAGAATAGCTACAAACTCGATCTTTCAAAGACCCGCCAGGACGACTATCTTGTCTCTCCGCCGCTCGGCGTGAAAGACGGACACTCATACCGTGTGACCTACACAGTCAGCGTAGGTCGTTATGGCATCCACTCCGAAGCCTGGACACAGGACTTCCGTGTGGTAGGTGGCAAGACTGCCACTTTGGAGGGTCTTAACGAGGAATATGCTGACCTTCCCGAGTTCGTTTTCAACTCCATCTACGACCGCCAGAAAGTCACTACGGAGTTTACCGCCGATCATGACGGCGAACACTATGTAGCCTTTAACATCCTTACCGATAATGATGAAGATGCATGGGTATATGTAGAGGACTTCCTTATCGAGGAGATTATGAAGAATGACCTTGAGGCTACTCTTCTTGACGTGCCCGGCATCATATCCTCAACTGAGGATAAGAATTGTCCGAATGTCTACAAGGTGACAGTGTCCAACCCCGGAAGCAACAGCCAGAGTGATTATAAGGTGCAGGTAGGCTTCAAGTCACTCTCCGGAAATTATATTGGCATAGCCGAGACATCAGCCGTGCCCACACTGGCTCACAACGAATCTGCTGTGATCGTGCTCAACGGTACACCCGATGATGTGGAAGACGGTGACTATAAACTCGTAGCCCGCGTTGTGCTTGACGGCGATGAGGCCGACGACAATAATGAGACTGCCGAGGTGCCCGTGAAGGTGGATGGCAATCCCGCACTCAACTTCAAGGTGGAACAGGGAGATCTCAGCTGGGAGACCAACACCCCGTTTAGCTTCTACACCGCATATTCCGCTACACAGACTATCTATTCCCCCGATATGCTCGCTATGGAGATAGCCGATGATGTGGATCCGAAGATTCAGCGCATGGTATGGGAGTATGATGCCGACAGGAATATCGACGGTACTGAAATTACCGTTTACCTCGGTCAGACCGCTACTAAGAATGTTGTGGCCGGAAGTTCCGAATGGATCGTGACCAATCAGGATAAGGTGTATGAAGGCACAGTGGATATCAAGAAGGGTTCCGGCTGGCTTGATATCGTTCTCGATGAGAAGAACGTATTCGAGTTCGATCCCGACATGAGTCTCGTTGTGACAGTGGTTAAGAGCAATCCTAAGGAGGGCGGTGACTGGCCCGTGCGCTTCCGTGTATTCGACTATGAGCAGCGTCATCCCGACTACTATCATACGATGGGTTACCGCGGTGGCAATCCGTTCTCTCTCTCCAACTATTCATCGTTCACTACCTATGCCTATCCGCAGGCTCCCGTGTTGTATCTGTCAGTGCCCGGTGCCGGTATAACTGGTGTTGAGGCAATCGCCGGCGGCGAGAATGCTGAAATCTCCTATGAGAACGGCTATCTTGACTTCAACGGTATCGACGTGCGCGAGGCAAGCGTATGGTCGGTAGACGGCAAGCTCGTGAGAAAGGGTGCTGTAGCCGGAGGTCAGGTATCTCTCGACGTGCTTCCCGGCATCTATGTGGTGAAAGCCACGGCAGCCGACGGCACTGTATATACCGCCAAAGTCAACGTGTCACTCTGATATAGACGTATCACCCTGACATAGTTGGATTGAATAAGCAAGAGACCCGCCCCCCGAGGCGATGACTGCCGGAGGGAGCGGGTCTCTTTTACTTTTCTCAACTTATAGCAGACAATCTAAAAAACTTAAAGATATGAAGAAAACTTTACTCACACTTCTCGGAGGTGCATGCCTCATGCCCGCCGCATACGCACAGTTGACAGTAGGAGAGATAACCCTTCCGCAGAATGTAGCTTATGGAGAGACTGCGGATCTTAAGATAGAGATAAACAACGAGGGCGAAACACTGAGCGACTATAAGGTGGAGGTGCTTC
This sequence comes from Bacteroidales bacterium, assembly GCA_014800515.1. Lineage (GTDB taxonomy): Bacteria > Bacteroidota > Bacteroidia > Bacteroidales > Muribaculaceae > Lepagella. The sequence goes on along the minus strand of JAAVFY010000034.1, from coordinate 29,514 downwards.
GCGGATTCACGTCCTTCGTTATGTCTAATGGAACCAAGACGGATGTGAATGAGGATTACGTTACACTTCTTCTTGCCACTGTCGAGGGAGAGACCGCACTTGAAAACGGCAAGACTGAGATAAGCGTGCCTGTGACGTTTGAACTCGGAGGCGACTACGATCTTATCGTAAGAGTGGTCGGTGCGGATGGTGAGACAGTCGAAGGCAAGGCTTCCGCCACGCTCACGGTGGAGGGTGCCGATAGTGCCAAGTCATACGAGCTGACGATGCCGTCGGCCGACATCGACAGTTTCTTTACCGCTAATTTCTCCGTCTTCAACGGTATGGAGCATATCGGAGACCAGTGTATCTATCCGGCTTTGACGGATCTGCCCCGCAACGCAATCATCAATACTCTCACGTATTATTACAAGCCCAGTAATTATCCCAGCCCTCAGGTGCGCTACAGAGTTTACATGGGTATGATTGATTCGGATGTGTTGGCCTTCACCTCCAAGACTCCGATTTCTGAAGGGATGACCCTCGTTTATGACGGTATCTCGCCTGAGTGTCCGAAGACTGATGAGGATCGCGAGACAGCACCACGTCAGGAATGGGTATTGCCGCTTGGCGTTCCGTTCGTCTATGATCCGTCGAAAAATCTTGTAATCACTATCGAAGGAGAACCCGGAGAAGCTTTCAGCAGTAACTCCCTGCCCTGGTTTGTGGCGGACAAGAGATTTGTGGGCGATACAACCGACGAACTGAAGTGTGGTATACATGCGAATTGGTGGCAAGATGGCGATTTCTTCTCTTCTGCACCTGCCGGACGTTTCTATACGGACAACATAATGCCTAAGGTGAAGCTCTCTTATCAGCTTGAGAAGGAGGCNGAGGTGATCGATCTGGCGATCGAAGGCGTAACGCTTCCTGAGGGTGTCAAGGCCGGCGATCCCGCCACTTTCCGTGTGATGGTAAACAATATCGGCACCGCCGCTGTGGAAAGCTTCACGATAGAGCTGCTTGATGTGGCCAACGGAATTGAGAACGCTCAAGTGATCGCCTCAGCTGAAATCGACGATCCCCTGGGTGCGTCAGGCGAGACCAACGAGAAGATTCGCTATACATTCGAGGCGGAGGGTGAGTATCAGCTCGCTGTGCGTGTAGTCGTTCCCGGTGAGGATATTGATGAGGAGAACAACGTGTCCGACATATTCGACTTCCATGTAGGCCCGGCCGTGGGCGTAGAGGCCGTGGGCGCTGACAGCAACGTGCTCGGATATGCCGACGGTGTGATTCGTGCAGGCGCAGGTGAAGCCGCAATGCTGAGTGTGGCATCGGCCGACGGCCGCATCGTTATGTCGGAAGCCATCGACGGTAACCGCGAGATTCCGGCTTCGCTTTCTGCAGGTGTGTATGTGGCACGTCTGGCTACAGCTTCCGGCAAGACTTACATCGCCAAGTTTATCGTAAGATAAGGACAATAACAAAGACAATAACAAAGTTTAGGGGCGGAGGGAGAATTCCTCAGCCGGAGACTCCCTCCGCACTGAACACATCAACTTTTTCAGCATAATTATGAGCAACAAATTACTTGTGGCGGCTTTGGCCGCCGGAATCGCACTCCCCGTGGCCGCACTTCCGGTACTCAATCTCACTTCTCCGAAGGAGACCCTGAGCACCGGATTTCAGGCTCGCGAGGTAGTGGCGCAGAAAGCACCCGCACAGGGAGCCCGCATCAGCAAAGCTCCTGCCAAGAAGGTGATACCCTCGATCAATGAGGATCTGTCTGAGGTGGAGAAGTACGGCAAACTCGAGCTTTGCTTCTCGGAAGACTTCTCCCGTCTGAAGAAAGGTTCTATCGAGGAGCCTTATCAGGAGGAGATTCTCCATTATTATGACGGGCATGAAAACTATCAGTACCCCTGGAACAACATGCTCCCCGAGCTGACAGAAGTTCCCGGCTGGGGTGTGGGTAACGCTTATGACGGCGGTGAATGTCTCTACTTCCCGTGCTGGGAAGGAGAAGGACATGTCAACACTCCTATCTGGGACCTCACCGGCGAGGGCGGCAACGTGGCTGTGCTCGAATTTAAGGCGCGTGCACCGAAGGATTCCACTTATGACTGGCTTATGGTGGAATCCGCCGAGACCAATCACTGGGCTCCNTCCTGGGATATGAATGACAATATCCTTATCTCGGGAATCACTGACGAGTGGTGCACCATCCGCCTCATCTTCCTGGATTGCGGTCCTTCATTCCTTTTCAACATTGTGGGTATTAACCGCGGAGAGGTATTCATCGACGACATCAAGGTCTACAAGATGACTCCTTATCTCCACATTCCTACTCCTACAGGCCATCGTGAGTATAAGGGTTCTGAGTTCACCATCGGTTGGACAGCAAGCCCNGGTGTAGATCAGTATCGTGTCAACGTATATGACACCGAGAGCAACGGTGATATCCGNGACTATGTGGTGAAAGATCAGATTGTAGACGGCACTAAATTCACCGTGACCGGCGCAGAATCCGGCCAGACATATTATTACACCGTGGCTCCTGTGAAGGATGACATAGCTTCACTTGCNTGCCGTCCGTGTGAGGTGACTGATATCGAGACACCCAAGATGGAATCGATTGAGACTAACGGAGAGTGGGATTACACAGCGAAGTGGAATCTCGTGCCCGGAGCTGAGGTATATGACTATCTTGCCCGCTACAAGCGTACGGCTGAGGAAGACGGTGAGTTTGTGGTTGTAAACGAGAACTTTGACGGCGTTAAAACTACTGACGGCGAACTCACAGGCTGGACCAAGGAAGGCGTACAGGCCGGTATAGATGATGATCTCTATTATGCCAAGTGGTATCCCGATGCCATGACCCAGAAAGGCTGGTATGCACTCAACGGTACTCCCTTCACCGATTATATCTCTCTTGCAGGCCACTATTACGGAGCCAACAAGTGGGACAACACAGCGCTTCTTTCTCCCGAACTCGATCTTTCCAAGGATGGCGGTAAGTTTACTGTCAACGTGGATCTTTGCGGTCAGGAAAGAGAGTTTGAGATTGATGAGGCTGGCAATACTGCAGGCTTTGTAGAGACAGCGGCTGTTGTGCTCTACACCTGGAATGACGAGCGCGAGGATTATGATCAGGTAGAGATGGTATACGTAGACCGTAAGTCTGACGGCACTGCCGATCCCGATAAGAAGGCTGTAAGCACCGATTGGCAGAACTATACCGTAACTCTCACAAAGGGTACTTCCCGTTCTATCGTGGGTATCTATGCTATCTGGGGTATCAGCAACCTTTATGTTGACAACCTGAAGATCACCCAGAACTACAAGAAGGGTGAGGAATTCCTTGATCCCTTCTTCATGGGCCACTATCTCGGCTATAAGGTGGTAGACGGTAGCGGCGTTATCGAGGGTGGCAACACAGTGGATGTGGTTGTACCCGCATTTGCGAGCGGCACTGACATTTACCATCAGGTTCAGGCAATCCGTGCCGGTATAAATGAGGCTCATAACAACGAGACTGTCTTCACAACAAGCGATTGGTCAGAGCTTGAATTTGCCCGNACTACTATCGTCGGTGTCGGCACAGTAGAGGTGGAAAATGCTGTTGTGACATTTGATGGAGCAAACGTGAATGTTGTTAATCCTGAGAAGGCTAACGTATGTGTATACGCACTCAACGGCACCATGCTGTATAACAGCAACGACGAGGCCGTAAGCTACACACTTCCTTCCAACGGTACCTACATCGTCACCTGCGGTAAGAAGGCCGTGAAGGTAATCTTCTAAGGAAGACAGAACCCCAAACGATAATTAAAAGAGAGACTTCAATTCGGAGTCTCTCTTTTTTATCCCTCCCAATAGGTCAGCCTGGGAATGCTCATAGATCCTCCTTGTAGGGACATGGCGTGCCATGTCTGCAATGAGAAATCCTTTATTCCTCATCAATTTCTTTATGCCGCNTCCGGCGGCATTCCCAAGCAGACATAGATCCTCCTNGTANGGANATGNCGTGCCATGTCTGCAATGAGAAATCCCTTTAATTCCNNNTCAATTCCTTTATGCCGCTTAAGGCGGCATTCCCAAGCAGACATGGCACGCCATGTCCGTACANGGAGNCCCAAATANNGGCATCGGAAATGCCGCCGGAAGAGGCAAATGGAATCCCCCCTTCCGGCATCATATTTCATTCTCAGACGAATCCCGCCATATCCAAATAAGGAAGATTTATTAATTTTGCAGTATGAAAACAAGTGAAGAATTGACAGACAGAGGATACGGTGCAAGGATAATAGAGTTTGTATGGCAGCATATATTGCTGTTGCTGTCGATGTTTTTCATGACGCTGGGAGTTGCACTCTGCGTGCGTTCAAATTTAGGAAGCGGTGTGATTTCTTCCATTCCTATGGCTTTCACGCTTGCCGGAGAGGCCGGTAAGGCTCCCGGCCTGACAATAGGCGGATACACGAATATAATGAATATAATCCTTGTTGGTGCGCAGATAGCAGTGTTGCGGCGGAGATTTGAGAAGGTACAGTTATTCCAGCTTGTCGTNGGATTTATCTTTGGCGCGATGCTGGATATAAATATGTGGATAACGTCAGTGTTCAGCTATGACGCACTTTTCAATCAGATAGTGGCTCAGTTTATGGGAGCAACTGTTTTGGGAGTGGCAGTAGCTGCGGAGATCAGATGTGGCTCCGTGACTATGCCCGGAGAGGGCATACAGGTGGCAATAAGCCGTGTTAGCGGACTTCCTTTCCCNANGGTGAAGATAATGGTAGATACGACACTTGTGGCCATTGCCGTGGGATGTGGATATATGTTCTTCGGTTCGTGGCCATGGACAGTGGTCGGCGGCGGCACATTGTTCGCCATGTTCTATGTAGGATATGTCGTCAAGCTTGTCAATCCACACATGGGAGGGTTTGACAAACTGATGGGGCTGCATAGCGGCATGACAAGATATGTAGTAGGACTTGCACGCTTCATTTATCCGATACGCCGTTCGAAATAGAAGGACGCCGGAGGGATGACGCCGCTTATGTCGGAAAAGAGGATAACGGGGAAAGGCGACCGGAAGAAAAAGACAATTTTTTATTGTGAGTGAAAAACTGTAAATGCTGCCTTATAATCAGAACGATAGCAGAAGAAAAAGAGTATAATAGAAAGTTATAGAATATAAAAAGCTTGCAAGTTACGAGAGAAGTTATTAATTTTGCATTATCCCTGTAAGAACCGAGGAAATGATTCTGCTGTTATTTCTGACGTAAAGCGTGGAGGATTAAGAGTAGTGTCAGAGAGGTCTTAAATAGGGATTATATGATAAGAAACTGGATTTTCAGAATAGTAAAAGGTGTATAAGTAAAAACAAGGTACTTATAAAAGTAATCGTTTATGTTAGGTTTGTAGAAATTACAATTGATTCGCATTGGGTCAGGTTTTCTGTGAAGAAAGCCTGATTTTTTTTGCGTCTGTNNACCTCCTTCGCGGCATTCCCAATGTGGATATTTCGGCCTCCTTGTACGGACATGGCGTGCCATGTCTGCATCAGGAATTCCGNCGGAAGCGGCATTATTTCCGAGCCGATTTCCCTTATGCCGCGTCCCGCGTCATTTCAAAGCATACAAGGAGANCTTCNNNNGNCGCCTTATGAAANAGCCCCAATTTCCGGCTCATACAATTAAAAAGGGTTATGGCTCGAAAACCATAACCCTTTTCATAAAATAAGCAAAGATGTTTTATTATTTTATGGTGTACGTTTTTGTAGTGGGAGGGGAGATAAAGAGGATATCGCTCTATTATTTGCCGAGACGTGCTTTCTCTCTTTCAATGTATGTGTCGATGTCGACGCCNTTGCCGAGCATGAATTCGGGATAGTCTTTTTTGATGGTCTCGTAGCATTCGAGGGCTTTGTCGTATTTCTTCTGGGCGTCGAATACTACTGCTTCTTTGAGGAGTACGCGGGGCACGATCTGGGGATTGCCGTCGGCTTTGCGAACTGCAGACTGGAANCTGTTGATTGCGTCGTCGTATTTCTTGAGGTTGACGTAGCAGTCGCCGGTGAGCACTTCGGCATTTGCGGCGAGCACTTTTTCTTTTGTGGAGAATTTCTTGAGGTAGTCGAGGGCTTTCTGGTATTGGCCCATGTTGTAGAAGCTTTCAGCTGCTGAGAGAGCGGCGAGGTTGCCACTGTCGGTAGAGGAGTAGCTGTCGGCCACCTTTGCGTATTCACGGGATGCTACGGAGTCGTTGCCAAGTGCTTGCATCTCTACTTTGGAGAAAGCTTCGGCGGCTGCATTGAGACGCGGATTGCGGTAGATGAATACGTAGGCGAGGATGAAGACTGCGATTAGCACCACGGCTCCAAGAATCCAGATGAGGGGCTTCTTGTTGTTGGCAATTTTTTCGCCGGCGGATGTGAGGTGGGAGTTAAGGTTGTCCACCGCGTTCTGATCCTGCGGATCGGTGATATGATTCTCTGTAGCCATTATTTCAGTATAGCTGAGGGGTTTACAAATAGGTTGAGAAATCCGGATCCGAATGTCGGGATAGGCAACCGGGAGGCTGTGACGAGACTTTCGGGGGTGGATTTACAAAGTGCAAAGTTAGTGATTATATTTTGTGTCCGCAATTTTTCCAACCTCAAAATTTCAAAAAGTGGTAAAAAAAGAGTAAATTCGCAGTGTTTTTATACTTAGACCCTATTGGAGGGTGAGTCAGTATGCTATAATTCAGTGTGTTCAGATGTCGCAGTCGCAGAATCTTAGTCTTGAGCAGCGNCAGCANTTGCGTCTTTCGCAGCAGCAGTTGCGATATGTCAGGCTTTTGGAGGACTCCGCTCCGGAGTTTGACGAGGCTGTGGCCCGCGAGCTGGAGGATAATCCCGCTTTGGTGGTGAAGGCGAATGAGGGGGAGCATCAGGAGCAGGAGGCTTTCGGCGAGACTGCGGAGCAGTTGCAACGTGCCGACTATATGCGCACTGAGGATATCCCTATCCTGACCTCCCGGCGCGACGNCACTCAGAGTGAGGGNATGCCNTTGCAGATTTCATCCGAAAGCGGGGAGAGTCTGTATTCGCGTCTCACGCGTCAGCTTGATGTCTTGCCTATTGATGATCTCACCAGGACGGTAGCCGAATATATCATAGGGAGTCTGGATTCCAACGGCTATTTCCGGAGTACCCCCTCGCAGGTGAGCGATGAGCTCGCCTTCGGACCCGGCATAGAGGCCGGCGTGGAGGTGGTGGAGCGNGCTATCGAGGTGGTGAGATCGCTTGATCCGCCCGGAGTGGGGGCCACTGACTTGCGTGATGCTCTGATTCTGCAGTTGGATAAGATGGNCCCTTCGGAGGCGAGAGATGATGCCAGGGAGATTCTTGAGAAGCATTTCAAGCTCTTTGCCGACAGGCATATACCGCAACTTATGGCGGCCATGAAGATTGACCGCGATAGGCTGAATGCTGCGCGAGATCTTATTGTCTCGCTGAATCCTAAACCCGGGGGAGCATACGAGGCATCGGATCCGTCAAATTTCATAATACCCGATTTCATAGTGACCGATGGAGGGGATGGAGAATCGGGGGATGAACCGTTGATCACGCTTAACAGCAGGGTGCCGGAGCTTCAAGTGGACCGCACGTTTGCGGAGGCTGTGGCCGAGCTTACATCGGCCAAGGGGCGTGTCAGGAGGAAGGGGGCGGAGTTTTTAGTGGATCGCACCAATGACGCTCGTGATTTTATCCGTCTGGTGCGTCGCAGACAGGAGACGCTTATGAGGGTTATGGCGGCGATTGTGGAATATCAGAAGGAGTATTTCATGACCGGCGATGTCTATGCTTTAAGGCCGATGCTCATCAGGGATCTTGCCGAGCGTACGGGGGAGGATATCTCGGTGATTTCACGTGCCACTAAGAATAAGTATGTGCAGACTCCTTACGGGATTGTGCCGATGCGTTTCTTTTTCAGCGATTCTATCGGAGTGGAGGATGGAGAGGATGCTCTAACTAACCGGAAGATTGAGGCTGCTATCAGGGAGCTTACCGATGCGGAAGATAAGCATAAGCCGTTGAGCGACCGCCAGATTGAGGAGGCTCTGAAGGAAAAGGGGTTTTCCGCCTCGCGCAGGACGGTGGCAAAGTATCGTGACCGTATAGGGATACCGGTGGCCAGACTGCGCCGCGAGTTATAAAGCGAAGCGAGGCGTGAGAGAAGCTGGAGCGGGAAAAGAACTAACAGATAACAACGAATAATCAGACAAATAGAGAAAATGAAAATATCAATCAACGCTATAGCGGCCATGATGTTGGCCATGACCTCTATGCCGATGTATGCGGCGACTGACAAGGAGATGGAGGAGGCCCGCACGTATGCTGCTCAGGCATATCTGCGTTATGCCAATGACGGGTCGGGCTATCTCGATGAGTTGTCGGTGAAGTCTATGAGCGAGCTGAAAGGGAAGCTTAAGGCTCAGGAGCTTGAGAATCTAAAGTCGTTTGAGAGTGTGGCTGTGCCGAAGGATTATGCTTCNTGGGATAAGGCGCGGCTGACAGAATATTGGTCTAAAACCTTCTTCGCGTCTCCCGGACTGCTGGAGAAGGGGCGCAATAGTGGGGCGATGGCTCGTGTGAGGAAGAAGATAGGCGCGATGACCGTGAGTGCGACAGCTTCTGCGGAGACCACGGCTTCCGAGAAAGCTGAGGCCACGCCGGCGGATGCCGGTGTGGATCCGTTGGCCGGTCTTGAGACAGATCCTAATGAGGCGGCTGCCGCAGCTTCGCTTCCCGACTCTATAGAGGCAACGGCCAAGAAACTTGAGGAGGCGATGCTTGAGGAGGAACACTCTGCATCGGCGCGTGGTAATAATTACACGTGGGTGTATGTGGTGATTCTCGCTGTGCTGATAGGAGTGGTGATCTGGCTTGTGATTTTCGCTTCGAGGGTGATGAAACGTAGTGATGAGCGGAGGTCGGAATATAGAGAGGATGGGGNCCGGAAAGAAGGGTCCGAGGCTGACACCGGCGAAATGGAGGCGCGTCTGCGAAAGGTCGATAAGGAGTCTGCGGCCATGCGTGAACGATTTGCCGCCACACTTGCCGGAAAGAATGATGAAGTGAGAGAGATAAGACGTGGTGCTGATATTCTCCGGGCCGAGAACGATGGTCTTAAGACTGAGCTTGGAAAAGTGAAGGAGATGGCGGCGCGATATAAGGAGGANGCACAGCAGTATAAAGAGGAGTGCAACCGCCTTTTTGAGGAGAATAAAGAATTACACGAAAAGCTTGCAGGGGGAGCGATGGCTGCCGCTACGGTGGCTCCNGTTTCAGCATCGGCTGCACCTGCGGCCCCTGCTCCGGCAATCCCGCGAGTTGCTTCTCCGGCTCCGGCTACCCCGAGGGCGGCGGCTCCCGTGCAGGNGCAGGCCAAGGCAGCTCAGGTGCGCACCATATATCTGGGCAGGGCCAATGGAAGAGGTCTTTTCGTGAGAGCCGACAGAAAGCTGAATGCAGGCCACACCNTATATCGTCTTGACACCACTGACGGATATGCCGGCACATTCCGTGTGGCAGCCGACCCGGNGGTGTGGGAGACTGCGTTGGACCACCCGATGGAGATGCTTGCCGGAGCCTCGATTGCCGCCGACATGGCCGACACGGCAGGAAAGACACGTATTGTCACAGAATCACCCGGCACAGCTATCTTCGAGGAGGGGTGCTGGAAGGTGATAAGGAAAGCCCGAATAAGATTTGAGTAAGGGGTTATCCTGCAAAAAGGGGCTAAAAAAACGGCAAAANACGAATAAATGCGAGATATATTTGTGTAGTCAAATAAAAAGCACTAAATTTGTCGGCTGAAAGGCCCGAATGGCGGAATCGGTAGACGCGTCGGTCTCAAACACCGATGGAGCAATCCGTGCCGGTTCGATCCCGGCTTCGGGTACTGAAAAGAGGATTCTCACTGCGAGAATCCTCTTTTTCTTTTATCTACCACTCTTAACTCAGTGGTCTACTCGTAGATAAGTTCAAGCACCTTGTTGTAAGAATCGGTTCTATGTTTGTGTATCTCAGATTTAATAATTAACTTTGTAGAATGAAGAAAAAGCTTACAATTCAATCCTTAATAGCTGAGGCAAAGAAGTTTTGTACCCTTAATTCAGGTGTTTATAAAGCAGAATTATTTGGTATTACAGATGGGAAAGCCGTAGGTACGTTTGTAGAGCATTTGTTTCAGCAATACCTTGAGGAACATTATGATTTAACGATTGGAAATTCAGCAAGTGGATTAGATTTGCCCTCTGTCAACACTGATATCAAGGTCACCTCAATAAAACAACCCCAGTCAAGTTGTCCGTTTAAAGACAGCAAGCAAAAAATATTTGGATTAGGATATAACTTACTCGTTTTTGTTTATAAGAAATATGACGATGTCGAGAAAAAACTTGGCATGTTAGATTTTGTGTCGTGTACTTTTATTGATAAAAGTCGGACAGCTGATTTTCAGACGACGACTGGTCTTAATAGAATAATTTCGAATCGAGGTAATCAGGACGATGTCTTTGCTTTCTTGGTAGACCATAATATACCAAGTGATGAAGTGACCTTATATGCGATGGCGGGTGAAATCCTGAATAATCCTCCNCTCATTGGTTATCTAACTATATCAAATGCTCTCCAATGGAGACTTCAATATGGGAGAATAGTTGCTTTAGAAGGTAAAATAAATGGGATTGAACCTATAATCAAATATTCAAAATGAATAACTTGATTAATCGAATTAATGGGCTATGTTTTACCAAAGCCAATGCAGTTATAAAGCAATTGTGTGGTATTGTAAATTTTTTCGATTCNGAAGAGTCGAAAAATGAATTTATAACTACTTATAAGGCGCAATTTAACGTAGTTTGCGAAGATAGGATTTCTTATGGTGATTGGCAGACACCGCCTTTATTAGCTAAAAAAGTTTGTGTAAGCCATATACTAAGATGTGGAATCCCTGATGTGATAATTGAACCTACTTGTGGTCTTGGCTCCTTTGTCTTGGCGTCTTTAGAATCTTTTCCCAATTTATCTGAAATACACGCTGTAGAAATAAATAGGGAATATACAAGCACTTTAAAAATGAATATTCTTCTAAATGCGCTAAGCCTCCCCAATCGAGAATATCCTGATATATATATTTATACTGATGATTTTTTTAAGTTTGACTTCTCAAATATTTTGAATAAATGTAAGCTTAATAATTGGAATCTTGCAATTTTAGGGAATCCTCCTTGGGTAACAAATAGTACTCAAGGTCGAAACAACTCAAATAATCTACCTATAAAACGAAATAGCTTTGGACTTAAAGGATTAGATGCGATTACGGGTAAAAGTAATTTTGACATCAGCGAATATATAACCTTGCATTTGTTAGAGTTATCTCAGTTTAATAAAGGTGGCATTTCATTTCTTTTAAAAAACTCAGTAATCCGAAACATATTAACTAAACAGCGCGTTGAGAATATTCATATCGAAAATATTGAGCAGAGGCTAATAGACGCTTCCTCAGAGTTTAATGTATCTGTTGATGCTTCATGCTTATCAGCTACATTCGACGGATTACCAGCTTTGACTTGTACAGTCAAAGACTTTTATTCTGATAAATGCCTTTATGAATATGGTTGGATTGGAAACTCATTTGTTTCTAACACTAAATTGTATAATAGCGTTTCTAAGTATGACCGTACATCTACCTATATATGGCGTTCTGGCATCAAACACGATTGTGCCTCTGTCTTAGAATTGACTCTGGAAGGTGAAACATTTGTCAATGGTTTAGGTGAAGTAGTAGAAATAGAGGATGACATTGTTTTTCCTCTCATTAAAAGTTCAGACGTTCGTAAATACCATAACACTCCAATTAGGAAATACGTAATAGTGCCCCAGCGTAAAATGGGGACTGATACATCTGTACTGAAGGAGACACATCCTAAAGCATACAATTATCTTACAAAACATGAGTGGGCCTTTAATCAAAGAAAGAGTAGCATATACAGAGATAAGGATAAATTCAGCATTTTCGGCATCGGGGATTATTCTTTTAGTAAATATAAGATTGTTGTATCGTCCTTATATAAAACTATTTCTTTTATTTTAGTGTCGCAATATGCTGGTAAACCCATTCTTGTGGATGATACTTGCTATCAATTGGACTTCAATAATTATGAAGAAGCAAAAACTATTTACGATGCTCTTAATAGTAAAGAAATCCAATCGTTATTATGTTCTTTGATCTTTAAAGATGCCAAAAGAGTAGTAACCAAAAGTTTGTTAATGAGATTAGATGTAGGACAATTATGCGTAGACAAGGGAATCATAATAAATACTGAGCGATTTATCAGTAATATGATTCGGCATCCCTCTCTATTTGATTGATTATATCGGTTCGTATGGGTTGGGAATCCAATGACGTATTTCCCTCAATCGGTCGAGATCGGCTAAAATCNGTTTTAATACGGAACAGTTGGGAGTACTGAAAAGAGGATTCTCACTGCGAGAATCCTCTTTTATTTCGTTACGTCTCCCGGTCGGNGCAAACCTATGTCGGCTGAAGCATTCCGGGGACGAAGTCATTCAGAATATAAACAGGAAGTTATGGAAAAGATAGCGAGTTTTACGATTAATCATCTGGCGCTGAAGCGCGGTGTGTATGTGTCAAGAAAGGATGTGACTCCCTCGGGAGATGTGATCACTACTTTTGATGTCAGGCTCACGGAGCCTAACAGGGAGCCTGCTCTCGATCCGAGGGCTCTTCATGCTATGGAGCATCTTGCCGCCACGTATCTGCGTAATCGCGAGGACTGGAGGGAGCGGATGGTGTATTGGGGGCCGATGGGCTGCTGCACGGGAAATTATCTGTTGCTCCAGGGCGATCTGACGCCTTCTGATATTGTGCCTCTGCTGCGCGATATGTTTGCTTTTGTGGCGGATTTCGAGGGGGAAATTCCGGGTGCTACTCCCCGCGATTGCGGTAATTATTCGTTTAATGATCTCCCTGCGGCTCGCGAGGCTGCCGCCCGGTTNCTGCATGAGATTCTTGAGAATATCTCTGAGGAAAATATGACTTATCCTTCCGACGAGGAGAGAGACGAGGAGAGAGAGGGGGAGTAGGAGATGTATGCGTTGGTGTATGGTGTCTTCAAACTTCTTTCGTGGCTGCCTCTGAGGATACTTTATGTGTTGGCGGATTTTCTGGCGTGGCTGGCGGGTGACGTGGTGAAGTATAGAAGGCGGGTGGTGGAGGAGAATATCAGTTCTGCATTCCCTGACCGTGACGAGAAGTGGGTGAGGGAGACGTCAAGGAAGTTTTATCGCTTTCTGGGGGATTATTTCGTGGAGACTGTGAGGCTGCTGAGTATGCCGGCGCAGGAGATGGAGAGGCGGATGGTGTTTGAGAATGTGGAGGAGGTGGAGTCTTTGCTTGAGGAGGGGAAGGATGTTAGTGTCTATCTCGGCCATTACTGCAACTGGGAATGGGTGAGTTCACTGCCGCTTCATCTCGTAGGCGGGNGTATTGCAGCTCAGATATATCATCCGTTGGAGAATAAGGCGATGGACAAGGTGTTCCTCCGGCTGCGGGGCAGATTCGGGGCACACAGTATACCTATGAATTCAACTTTGCGCACGCTTCTTGGCTGGCGCAGGGANGNGAAGGCGTCAGTGACGGGATATATTGCCGACCAGGCTCCGGGGTATGACGGCATACATCTGTTTGTGGATTTTCTGCATCATGACACCCCCGTCTTTACCGGGGCGGAGAGAATTACGCGGATGTTCGCGTGTGCCGCCTACTATTGTCNTATCGAGCGACCAAGGCGAGGCTATTACAGGTGTAGGTTTGTAAAGCTTTGCGAAGATGCATCGCAGCTTGAGCCCTTCGAGCTGACGCGNCGATATTACAAGTGTCTTGAGGAGCAGATATGTCAGGCTCCTCAATATTGGCTATGGAGTCATCGGCGGTGGAAACGTACGCGCGAGGGGTTCATGGCCTGGCATGGGGAGGATGCGGAGAAATTGCTTTCTCGGTTGTGAATTCTGACCGAACTCCGCACCTCCGTGTCAATATTTTTTTGTGNAAAAGGAGTCTTAGACTTAGAAATTCACCTGAAGCATCATCTGCAGACGGTTGTCGTGGGCGGAGGCTCCGCTGTAATCTACGCGGCGTCCGTAGATGTATTCGATACCCGTCTGGAAGAGAGNGTTGATATTCCAGAAGANGGCTCCCTGGGCGTATTGTGCGTAGCGATATTGTTCGGACCAGGGGGTGGAAGCTCCTTCTGAGGTGTAGCCCGGCGCGTAGGTGCGGACATGTGAATATGTGGCCGACAGAAACAGATCGTCGGTGAAATTGTATTGAAGGGCGGCATATCCTCCCCAGGCCTTGACAAGATCGAGACGCGAGTTGTCGTCGGGGGCCGGCATCATGTCGAGACCAAGGTCGGTGCAGTCCTGCATATAGGAGGCTATGCCCTTGCCGATCAGCCCTTGCCAATAGCCGGTGAGATTGGGAATAATCTCGGCACTGCCGCTCAGCTCCACACCCCAGCCCACTCGATTGACGTTGCGGGCGGAGGTCAGGTCGCGATACTGCATGTTGCGCAAGATGCCGCTGAGACGCAACCAGCTGTTGCCTTCATTCCAGGAAAACTGTCCGTAGGCGGGGATGGCCGGTATACGTTGGCTCACAGCCACGGCATTGGCCGCTTCTGTCACAGAGACTTCCGGCATCTCTATGCCGATTCCGGCTTTCCATTGGCCATGGCGTCCGAAGGTGCGGGTGTAGTTGGCCACGGCATGTTGGAGAGTGGTGGCCGAGCTGGGTCCTTCATAGTCGATGGTCGGCGGAATGGCTGCAGGGTCGGAGAAGAGAGAGTAGTCGAGACCTAATTTAATACCCCGATAAGAGACGTAGGCGAACTGAAGGATGGGGGTGTAGTCATTGAGGAAGTTGAGGCCGATGAATCCTCCGAACTCATTGTCTTTGCCCGGCAGCCCGATGAAATTGAGATAGACCAAGGTCTGCATGGCCGAAGCGTTGAAACGGCCTCCGTCGCCCGGAGCGCGGGTCATGGGTATGGCGGAGGTGATGAACTCGTTGGGATTATCCATCGTGTTTCCCCAATCGAAGGACACTGTGCCCTTCACAAATCCTCCTATTCCGAGATAAAAGAGACCGTTGCGTCCCATAAGGGCGAATTTGGGACCGCCCTGGATTGCGAATTCCTGAGGAGCGTTTGACTCAAGTTTCTCGCATATCATAGTGCTGTCAATGGCATGTACGAGGGGATGATTGCGGAGGTGGTTGCGGTTGGCCGGATGATGTTGTGCCATCGTGGGGAGAGAGAGGGATGCGACAGCGGTCAGGGCGATTGCCAAGTGTCGAAGTATAGAGTTGGGAGTACGAAGTAATTTCATAGGAGGGGGAAAGGAGAATCTTAATATTGTTCGCTTTCGTTGGGGAAGTCGGCAGATTTCACATCGGCCACATAGTGCTGGATGGCATCGTGCATGATATCGGCCATATTGGCATATCGGCGCAGGAACCGAGGGGAGAAGCCCTGATTGATGCCCAGCATGTCATGGATGACGAGAACCTGACCGTCGACTCCGCTTCCGGCTCCGATGCCGATGATGGGAATGGTGAGCTCCGAAGCCACTCTGGCCGCCAGATCGGCGGGAATCTTCTCGAGGACGATGGCGAAGCAGCCGATATCTTCAAGGAGATGGGCGTCGGCAAGGAGTTTGTTGGCTTCCTCCTCCTGTCGGGCTCTGACGGCGTAGGTGCCAAACTTGTTGATACTCTGAGGAGTAAGACCCAGATGACCCATGACCGGGATCCCGGCGCTGAGGATACGCTCCACTGATTCCCTGATTTCGGAGCCGCCTTCGATCTTGACGGCTTCAGCATGGCTCTCCTTCATAATCCTGATGGCTGAGGCAAGTGCCTCCTTCGAGTTGCCCTGATAGGAACCGAAGGGCAGGTCGACCACCACGAGAGCACGTCTGACTCCTTTCATCACCGACTTGGCATGATATATCATCTGGTCGAGGGTGATGGGGAGTGTGGTCATATTGCCTGCCATGACGTTGGAAGCGGAGTCGCCGACAAGGATGCAGTCGACACCCGCCTCGTCGACGATCTTTGCCATGGAATAGTCATAGCTGGTCAGCATCGAAATCTTTTCGCCCCGTTGTTTCATCTCGACAAGGCGGCGAGTTGTGACTTTCCTCGGAATGTCTTGGGTATTGGTCGACATTTTATTTCAGAGTTTGGGGTTTTACGGCGGCAAAGTTAGATAATTATTTCGTAATTTTGCAAGGCTAAGATATTTAAGAATTAGATTCAGAGGCCCATCCCATAAGAAAATAAAGAAATGAAACCATTCGAGAGCGCAGTTCTCAGCAACGGCATGAGGGTAGCCGCCGCCTGTTATCCCGGAGGCATGGTGAGTTGTTGCGGCGTCTATATAGGCGCCGGCAGCCGCAATGATCCTGAGGGGAAGGAGGGTCTGGCGCATTTTGTGGAGCATACCGTCTTCAAGGGCACCGGAAAGCGTCGCGGCTGGCAGGTGGCCGGCCGGATGGAGGATGTGGGTGGCTATATGAATGCCTATACCTCGAAAGATTATACCAAGATATACACCAAGGCTCCGGCCGGATATGACGCGCGTGCCCTGGATCTTCTGGCCGACATAATCGCTGATTCACGATTCCCGGAGGCGGAGCTTGAGAAGGAGCGAGACGTGGTGGCGGAGGAGATAAGGAGTTATCTTGACAGTCCGGTGGAGGTGATGTATGACGAGTTTGATGAGAATATGTTCAAGGGGAGCGGCCTGGCTCATCCCATACTCGGATCGGAGGAGAGTGTGAGCCGGCTCAGAGGGGAGGATTGTCTTGGATTTCTTGACCGGTATTACACGCCCGGCAATATGACTGCCTATATGCTGTCGCCCGAAAAACCTGAAAAGACATTGCGTCTGATGGAGAAATATTTCGGGAGTATCGGCAGAGTGGATCAGCCGCAGGAGAGGCCGGGGGTGGAGATAAGAGAGAGATTCGACCTGACTGAGAAGGCCGATAATCATCAGGCTAATTGTCTGCTTGGAAAACGTATTCCCGGACTTTGTGACCCGCGTCGCTATCGTTACTTTCTGTTGGCCCATTATCTAGGCGGCGGCTTCAATTCGCGTCTTTGCCGCGAGTTGAGAGACAAGCGCGGATTGGTGTATAATGTGGGAGTGGCTGCCGATATGCTTAATGACACCGGGGTGTTCTCGCTCACATTCGGGTGTGCGCCCGAAAGTGTGGAGAAATGTCGGCGTGTGATTCGGAAGGAGTTGGACAGACTCCGGGAGACTCCTCTGAGTGTGAGGGCTGTAGAGACTATCAAGCGGCAGTATATCGGCAATCTGATGATGAGCACGGATCGCCCCTCGATGAGAGTGTCGGGGGCGGCACGCTCGATGCTGCTTTTTGGCAACGCCGTGGATCTTCCCGACTCTATTGAGGCCATAAAGAGAGTGACACCCGAAGAATTGTATGACACGGCCCGGGAGTTGGATTATGCGGATTTCAGTGCGTATACGTTGCGCTGAGGATAAATTTAATGTAATGACTCTGAGGTAATGAAGATAGCAAATATAGATCTGGGAAAGAATCCTGTGGCTCTCGCACCGATGGAGGATGTGACGGATTCTTCGTTTAGGCTTATATGCCGTGAGCAGGGGGCAGCAATGGTGTATACCGAATTTGTATCGGCCGAAGCTCTGGTGAGAGATATAGCGTCGACCACACGTAAACTGCATATCAATGATGAGGANCGACCTGTGGCTATACAGATATACGGACGCGAGCCTGATGCGATGGTGGAGGCCGCCAGAATAGTGGAGGAAGCCCGTCCGGATGTGCTTGACATTAACTTCGGATGTCCGGTGAAGAAGGTGGCTTCAAAGGGAGCCGGCGCAGGAATGTTGCGCGATATTCCCAAGATGCTGAAGATCACGCGGAGTGTGGTGGACGCGGTGAATATACCCGTGACTGTGAAGACACGTCTCGGATGGGACTGTGAGAATAAGATAATCACCGATCTGGGACCGATGCTTCAGGACTGTGGCATTGCGGCGCTGACNGTGCATGGACGCACGCGTTCGCAGATGTATACGGGAGAGGCAGACTGGACCTTGATAGGCGAACTAAAGAATGATCCGCGGATGACGATACCCGTGATCGGAAATGGAGATGTCACTACTCCCGAAGTGGCTGAGGAGGCTTTCAGAAAGTATGGGGTGGACGGTATTATGATAGGCCGCGGAGCCATCGGGGCACCGTGGATATTCAGGGAAGTGACTGCGAGATTAAGAGGGGAGGAGTGTGCTCCGTTGACGGCCGGGGAGAAGTTTGATATTCTGCGCCGTCAGATAAGGGAAAGCATCGAGCGTATTGACGAGTACAGAGGAATCCTGCATATACGCCGGCATCTTGCCGCGACCCCGCTCTTCAAAGGATTGCCCGACTTCCGCCCCATTCGTATCCGCCTGCTCAGAGCCGAGACAGAGAAGGAGATACTGGAGATATTCGGGGAAATAAAGGAAAGATATTTTTCTGGGGAGGAGTAGCGTATTTTTCAGTTGTAAGGTAGATCCCTTCTCTCACTTTTAAAATTGTGAGAGGGGATGTGATATGTTTGGCCACTTTCGTTGTTAATCTTTAGAAACTTAACTGTTGTTACCATGAGGATCATATTTGCTTTATTGATTACCCTGATAGGGCTTTCAGCGTCGGCCCAACCGGGTAGACTCAAGGATTATGTGCTTAATGTCGGCCAATTTGACAAGATAAAGATAGACGACAATGTGAATGTGGTGTATCGTCAGAGTGCCGATTCCACCGGAATGGTGTCCTTCCGTGCAGAGGAGGACTTTGCCGACGCGTTTATCTTCACTGTCAATAAAGGGACACTGCGCGTGCAGGTGTCAACGGAAGACGTCGGGAAGGAAGGATTGCCCACGCTTCATCTGTTTTCGGATTTCCTTACTTCCGTGACGAGTTCGTCAGCTATGACGGTGCTGGTGAAAGATATGGCCCCATGTCCGAAGTTTAGTGTTAATCTTATCGGTAACGGTACGATTACTGTAGAAGACATAAAGGCGACGAAGCTTTCCGCACGACTGACCACCGGCAACGGTACTGTCAATCTCAGCGGAAAGGCGCATGAGAGCACATATTCAATGGTAGGAACAGGCACCATCCAGGCCGACAGAGTGGAGAGTGGACAGGTGACATGTCAGATCATGGGTTCTGGCACAATAGGATGTTGGCCTCTAGAACGGCTTTGTGTGAAAGGAATAGGGTCGACAAAGATATATTATAAGGGGGATCCTGTCATTAAAAAGACCGGAGGCGGCAAGCTCTTCCAAATACCGGAGGGAGATCAGCCGCTTGACGGAGCGTATGACGACTGAGAGCGACCGTAATGGCAAGTGAAGAGAGCGACTCCGTAAAGGTGCGCACGGCGCGCACGATAAAATGGAATACTATCGACAGGGTATTCTCTCAAGTAGCATACGCAGTGGTGGGTGTGGTGCTTGCCAATCTGCTGTCGCAGGAGGACTTCGGACTTGTCGGTGTGCTTCTCATTTTTCAGGCATTTGCCATTATACTCACCGACAGCGGCTTTGGAGCCGCCCTCCTGCGAAAGAAGAATCCGACGGCGCAGGATTATTCCACTGTCTTCTGGTTTAATTTGGTCGTAAGTATTCTCATATATGCCATACTCTGGATATGTGCCCCTCTGATAGCAGAGAGATTTCACGACGGGCGACTGACGGATATGGCTAAAGTAATGTTCACCGCTTTCGTCATCAACGGTCTCTCGATTGTGCAGACCAATCAGATGATGAAACGCATGGATGCGCGTCCGATAGCGATAGCGGACATAACGGGGTTGTGCGTTTCCGGAATTGCAGGAATATGCCTGGCTCTCAAAGGGGCCGGGGCATGGGCAATAGTGTGGCAGACCGTGATACTCGCGATCGTAAAGACAGGAATGCTCTGGGTAGGAGGCGGATGGCGACCGCAGACCGGGATTCATCCGGAATCATTGCGCGAGATATGGCCCATAGGCGCGAGTGTNCTCACTTCCTCGATGCTCAACACCCTGTCTCTGCAACTCTATAACATTGTCATCGGAGCATATTATAAGACACTCACATCTTTAGGCATCTATACGCAGGCAGACAAATGGAGCAAGATGGGAAGTGCATCGATATCGCAGATACTGACAGCCTCCTTTGTGCCCTTGTTGGCCGGAGTGCAGGATGATGCGAAAGCCTTCCGCCGATATATCACAAGAATCGACCGCTTCACCGCCTTCATCCTCTTTCCCGCCCTCGGAGGAATGGCAGCCATAGGAGACCCGCTTTTCCATACCCTTTTCGGTGATAAATGGGATGCGGCCATACCGNTGTTTCAGATACTCTGTCTGCGAGGAATATTCGTAGTCCTCACGTCGCTTCACAACAACTACCTGTTATCACTCGGCAGGAAAGGGAGCCTCATAGCAGTAGAAGTNATAAAAGATGGATTGATGATAGTGGCTATTCTTTGCACAGTGTGGAGCCGGAGTCTTGACCTGATAGTATGGGGTCAATTCTGGGCGTCGGCACTCACATACGTGATAGTCGCTGTCATTACCTCGCGTGCCACCGGTTATTCGCTTCTGCAAATGCTAAAGAATCTTGCCCCATTCATCATGGTTGCGGCCGCAATGTGGGCGGCAGTATGGGGGGTAGGCCACCTGAGAACTTTCCCGCTGCTTCGTCTCGCCATAGAGATCAGCACCGGAGCAGCAGTATATTTCCTAATCTGTGCCCTTCTCGGCCTGCCCGAACTCAAAGAAGCCTTCGCATATACCACCGGCCGCTTCCGCAAGAAGTAACCTCGACCTGTCTCCCTCGTCCAACAACAAATCCCCCGGACCCACCTCCTTAGTCCAAAATACGCACTTACGGAGCTTCCGAGCAGCCTCCTTCGTCCCAATTACAAACTNACNGCACTCCTAACCTTCCTCCGTTGTACGGAGGAAGAGCTGACAGAACTGNNGAGCAAACTCCNTTGTCCAAAGAAAGAGCTGACAGAACTACCAAGATGCAGACAATCACAAAAAGATTCTACATGNGATGTAGAGNGTAATAGGNTGATTATTAGNCATATATAAAATTGATTAAAATTTAATTCAAAAAAATGCCCCAAAAATTTGGTCAGATAAGAGAAAAGTACTAATTTTGCACTCGCAAGAGAGGGAGAAACAGTNGATACAACGAAAGAACTTCCTTCTCATAAGCAAGACATACGATGGTGCCATAGCTCAGTTGGTAGAGCAAAGGACTGAAAATCCTTGTGTCCCCGGTTCGATTCCTGGTGGCACCACGAAATCCCAAAACGCTCAGAGTTAGCAAGTTAGCAAGCTCTGAGCGTTGTTTTTTAAGGGATTTGACCTATTTGTCAGGGTTAAAAAAAAGCCCCGACAGGTTGCAAAAGGTAGGCAAAAGTAGCATTGAGTCGCATCCAAGTACAACAAAAAGTACAACAAAAAGTACAACAAAAATTGTTGCTATTGTCTCCTCTAAGAGCCTCGGGCATTTGAAGCTCATGGCAAAAATCTCAGTGACGTTGGACACCCGTCCAAAAAAAGATGGCTCTCGTGCAGTCATTATCGCATTTATCCACAAGCGTTATCGCAAGCAGACAAAGTTAGGAGTCTGTCTTCTTCCTGACCAATGGGATGAAGTAAGCTGCAAGGTAACGTCCAAACATCCACAGCACAAAGCTCTAAATCTCAAATTAAAGAGTATTATTGCTTCGGTCGAGGCAATAATAGCCCGATATGTGGGTTGGGATGTAGAGGGCGAAACTATCTATTCGGAGATTGAGCAGACCATCTTTCCCGACAGAGCAGAGAAAAAGAANATTGCAGAAGCAAAGGCTGCGGAAGAAGCAACTCTCGCAATTGCAGAAAAAAATTCTCTTACCGAGGTGGCAAAACGGTGTACTGAACTAAAAAAGCCATCAACGCGTCTGACCTATGAACGTACACTCAAACACATTGAGACGTTCATAAACAACGGCCAGAGCAACTGCCTTGAAGAAGTAAACAAAGCTTGGCTTACGGCATTCGACAATTATCTTGCTGAAAGCAATCCTTCTCCTAACGCCCGCGCCCTGCATCTCCGAAACCTCCGGGCGGTGTTCAATTATGCAATCGACGAAGAACTTACAACTAACTATCCTTTCCGTCGCTTCAAAATTAAGACGGTAAAGACCGCAAAACGGAATCTCAGCGTAGTGGAATTAAGGCAAATTTTCAATTATGCCGTAGAAGATTGGCAGGTGGTATATCGGGATATGTTCAAACTGTCGTTCATGCTCATGGGCATAAACTTTGTAGATATGCTCAATCTCCAAAAAAGCAATATGCATAGAGGACGCATTGAGTTCAACCGTCACAAGACAGCACGTCTTTACTCTATGAAGGTTGAGCCTGAAGCACTAGAATTGATAAGGAAGTATGCTGGAACTGACTTCTTACTCTCGATAATGGACGGCAGACAGGATTACCTACAGTATATCCGCCAGACCAACCACGCTTTGAAGTGCATAGGAATGAAGTCAGTGAAAGGTCGCGCTCCGCAGGGTGAAGCACTATTCCCTGATATCACGACCTATTGGGCACGACATACTTGGGCTACGATTGCTCGCTCAATCGGAATCTCGATCGATGATATCGCTCTCTCACTTGGACACGGGGACGGGCACAACCTTACCCATATCTACATTGAGGATGATCTACGAAAGGTTGATGAAGCCAACCGCAAAGTCCTCGATTGGGTACTCTACGGTAAAAAGGACGGTATCGTAGTTGATCCGGCTTTCAAGGTCAGAGATGAAAAGCCCAGGCGCGGACGTCCTCGTAAAATTTCCTAATCGAAGACCGGGAAAAAACTACATCAATCACACCTTTATATTGTCAAGATAACCTTACATAAGGGAACAGACTCAAAACATACCCTATTGAGCCGTGTCGGGCATTTGTCCGGCATGGCTTTTTTACGCCAAGAAGTCAGAATAATTGTCTGAACTGACCAAAAAGAACCCCAAGCAGCTTGAATGTCAACTTGACTGCATTCTTTACAAGGCGTAGAACGAGCCTAATTAAAAATTTGACCATTTTGGCGATAATCCATATCACCAGAAGGAACGGTGAGAGTATGAGAAGTATGACGATATTGTAAGGTATAAACATAATCCGGTGTATTAAAAATTGATGGGTTCAAGGTCTTTTCCGTTAGTAAATTTAATAAAAAAATTTGACATATGCAAGTTTTAACACTCTTATTTTTAGCGTATTATCCAATATCTCAAGTTTATTATAACTCAGTTCAAGTAGCCGTATTATCGGATTATTCCTGTTACGGGAATAACTTATCTATGGAGAACCGGCCCTGATTCCTTACATTTTTGGTCAATCCGACCAAGCTATCTCAGTCAATTTGTATTTAGCATCTATGACTACTCAATATTGAACCCAACTACCAATATTCCAAATTCCGGAAACTGCGAACCTCAGTTTCATAGTCGAAAGATGAATCAGTATTTTGAACCGAGGATTCAAATTCTCTGTATTCTCTGTTATTTGATTCTACGGCTACTATATCCGATATACCGGGATAACAGTGCAATCAGAATTATTGTCTATCAGTCTTAAGAACCCAGCGTCCTCAATTCATTGGGTGATTTGACCGAATAGCCATAGCCGATAACTTCGCCATTCCCGGTTCATTACGTACCGAACCTGCGAAGCGGAGATAAGCAGTCTTATTCTTTCAAGATTCTATAGCCGAAGTGTCCCGGTAACGGAGTCCAGGAAACCGAGAAACTGAAGATTTGTGTTGTTCATTTCTTCCGGGAGCGGCCATTGCCGCTAATTTCGTAGTGAAAAAGGCCACGGAAGACATCGAACTGCGTTACAGGTTTTGTCAAGCAAGTTGTACTTTTGTCATTACAAAAGTGACTTGCCTCCCCTGCGTGTCGGGGCGATTCCATCGCTGTTTCGCTTTGCGAAAGTGTATCCGGGAGCCTTGGAACCCAGATAACCCAGTTACTATGACTCAAAGAACCAAGTATTTTCAACTCCGGCTTACACAAGAGGAATATGACACATTGAAGCTAAAATCAGCCTCCTACTCGTCTGTAAGTCATTACATTCGCTCAGCGATTAAGGAGTATTCAGACATCGGAGCCAAACAGAAGTTACAGCTACTCAAAGACCTCAGTTCATTCTACCGGAAGTTTCAGGATGAACTGTCATGGGCTGGCGGCAACCTCAATCAGTCGGTCAAGAGAGCCAACGAACTCGCGGTCGCCGGTCTCCTGACCCCAGCTTNTATGACCGAGGTGCTTATGCCCACAATCAACAGCACCCGGAAGACTCTGGACTCTATAAAACTGGAACTCTTAAACGTCACTAAAAAAGCCATCGAGTGATCCGGATATTATGACCGATATACTTAGTAAACCGATTAAACAGACTGACGGACCAAGAAACCTCAGTCCGATAAACCGAGGTTCCTAAGTTTCTTGAACCGGAAATCTGAATTTGATAAACCGATATGATAGCGACCATATTACCGGGAAGCGCAAACTTCCATGCCGTCGGGTACAATGAACGGAAAGTCTCAAAAGGTGCAGCCCGACTTATCGAGATCCTTAATTTCGAGGGAGCCATGACACTCGGTCCACCTACACCAGAGAAACTTAGAGAATACTTGATAGAATACAGTAAACAGAACGGCAGAATAAAGAAAGGCCAGTTCCACGTTGCTATCTCCTGCAAGGGTCATGAGATGACTGAGCAGCAGCTTCTCGATTTTGCACACCAATACCTTAAGAAAATGGGATATATGGAGCCGGGACAACCGATACTAATCTATTCACACTACGACACAAACAATTCCCATCTACATATTGTGACATCCCGTATTGCCCNAAACGGACACAAGATTGACCATAACAATGAGCGTCGCCGCTCTCAGGAAGTTATCAACAGAATACTTGGGGAGGACAGCAAGAAGAAAGTGGAACAGGATTTTGAAAAAGCCAAGCAATATAGGTTCAGCTCCTTCGCCCAGTTCAAGGCCGTGATGTTCTCTATGGGATATGAGGTATTCAGGAAAAATGAAATGGTATTCTTTAAAAGAGGTGGCAAGATTCAGAAGACGATGAATCTTGGAGATTTGTACGATCTTCATTATCATGGGGAGACGGACAAGGCACGGGCACGTCAGCTGCGCTCCATCCTCAAAAAGTACCGTGATACTTGTGCGGACAAGGAGGAACTAAAAAAGGAGATTAAAGCCAAATTCGGAGTCGATATAGTGTTCTTCGGCAAGAAGGACAAGCCGTATGGTTATATCCTTGTTGACCATAGCACCAAGTCTGTGTTCCACGGTGCAAGAATCCTCGCGGTTGATGAGTTGCTTGATTTCGCAACTCCACAGGAGCGCTTCGACCGCATAGAGAATTATATCGACCAGCTTTTCACAATCAATCCCAAAATCACCCAGGGAGAGATATTCGATAAGTTACGTCGCTATAAAGCATATATTAAGAAAGGTGTGATCTATTTCGACGGCCAGAGCAAGCCTTTGAAGCAGTTTATGGTTGATGCGCTTCAAAGAAACAACCGGATCCAATGGGTCGAGAGCTTCAAGCCTATGACTGAAGCCGAGAGGGATATTCTTTGCAAAATGGGCAAAGGGACTCCTTCCGATCTGATCTCACTCGCTCCCAAGAGATATAACGGCTACACTACATCATTGGCAAGGCTGCATGATATTTTCGATGACCCGGATGTGACCGATGTCCGTAGAGAACTTCGAGCCGAGGGTTTTATTGTCATGAAAGACGGTGACAACACTTTTGCCATTGACTTCAACCGCCACATCATTATCAACCTTACAGAAGAGGGCTTTGACCTCACACGCCTGCAACGACAGAGGCAGACACCGGGTCAAAAGCAGACGCAAAATAATCAACAGCAAAGTAAGAAGCCTGTACGGATACGACCGTTGCGCGATGCAGGTGTAGGACATGGAGAGAACCGTGAATGGGAGGTCGGATATAAAGGGAATTATGACAGAATTGATGACGGTAGCAGCCTGAAAAGGTAGGCATAATACTGTAATGTGACTTTTTATCGTCACTATTTCGGGCATAATAAACCGAAAAACCTCAGATATTTATACCCATGTACTCCGGTTCAAGTGACCGAGGTCAGATAAGTGTTGTGCATTTCGGTTTGAGGTATCATTGGGTGATAATTTTGCATCGGATTTCAATCACAACACAAAAATGATGCAGACACCTGTCATAGTGACTTTCGCCAACCAGAAAGGGGGCGTCGGAAAAACGACGCTCTGCGTCACCTTTGCCAACTATCTGGTGACAAAGGGTGTCCGCGTCGTCATCGTTGACTGTGATTTCCAGCACTCGATCCTCAAATGCCGCCGTAGCGACCTGCGCAAGTATGGGGAAGGAACAGTGCCTTACAGCGTGATCGAGAAGGAAGCGACNGACANGGACGATATGACCGAACTGATGGAGAAACTTCACAATGACCCCAGCATCGAGGTGGCGCTTGTAGATTCTCCGGGAAGCCTGAAAGCCGCCGGACTCGTGCCGTTGTTCGTGAACTCCGACATAATAGTTATACCGTTCCACTACGATCTGGTGACTGTTCCTTCCACGGCGAGCTTCATCATGTTTCTTGACCGTCTGCGTCAGGCTATGTCCGGTGGTATGAGGGCGAGGCTCTTCATGATCCCGAACCTGAACGATGGACGTGTAGGCAAGCGGTCGGAACTACTTATATGGGAGAAGTCAAGGGAGACTTTCTCGACTTACGGGGATGTCACACCCAAGATGCCTAAACGTGCCGACATGGAGCGTTTCAGCACGATAGCCGCCCTTGATATGCAGAATGAGATTGTCCGGCCTGTGTTTGACAAGATATATGCAGCGATGTTCGATACTGTCAATCCTATCAGGGAGTCCAACCTCAGAGGAATACAGCTTATAGAGAACATCGACCCCAAGAGGAAGAAAAAACCGGATAAGGCATCAGATTCTACTGCTGAAATGAAAGTTGAGTTTGTCGAACCGAACCCGACACAAGAAAATCCCGGCATACTAGAATCAGCCGCAAACGTTTCTTCCAAACCCGGTGATAACTCTACAGATACAACAGACAATATTACAGAGCCAACAGATAATAACTAAAATCAATCACTATTACCATAGATGAAAAAGGAAATTCCGGAAATAGACACATTGCTTGAGGGTATCAATGACCCTGACACAATGCTCGACCCATCAGCTGCACTTAAAGACGCAACATCACAGGATGTGGAACAACAGGTAGAGCCTGAACAGTCCGAAACTTTGGACGATAAGCAGTCCGCGCCCGATGGAAACAACGAAAGGTATTGGAACGACTTCATGTGTCACCTCAATTCCTCCGGCAAAATCACTGATAAGGATGAGAGGCTGAACTGCAAGCTTGACCGTGATCTTGCTGATTCGCTTGATGACTGTGATATAGGTAACCATTGCAGGTCTGACCTTGTGAACGCCATCATAAGGACTTTCTTTGATACGTTCATGCCGAGGCTCATACAGTACCGTCGTGAGAAGAAATCACTGTTCCGTAACTACATACCCTCCTGACATGAAGAAGAAAAAGATAATATGGACTGACGGGATGATGGAGACTTTGATGAACCTTTATCCAGTCGAGACAACGCCCTATGTCGCTTCAGTTCTGGGCGTATGCGAGAATACGGTAAAGAAAAAGGCGCGTGAGCTTGGCATAGAGAAGTATGCCAAATCAAAGTGGCTTGAACGTGCCGAATATATACGCGATCATTTCTACACAAAATCGTTTTCGGAGATTGGCAAAGTACTCGGAATTACGAAGAACAGCGTGGGCAGGATTGCAGGGCAGCTTGGATTGAAGCGTACTACAAAGGAAACGTGTCATGTCAAGTCAAGAATACGGGGTGAACTTATTAAGAGAGAGAAGCGGCGTATGATATTCGGTCTCGACCCATTGACACATATCAAGGTCGTCACCAATAGACCCCGTATCAGACTCCGCTCATGGCTGAAGGCTCAGGGATACATCGTCAGTGACCAGAGGAACGTGATGTACTACCCCTCTGACATATCACGGCGAATGGAGCATGAGAGCCGTGGCAGGGAACTTGGACTCCGTTTCCTTCCTCTGCCGGTTGATGAAGAATTATTATTAACAACAGCAATTTAACGACTATGTATGGACAAATAATATCATTCCTGTTCGTGCTGCTCATCCTCTATTATGTTGTGATGATACTGCTCGACATTCAGAAAGCAAAGGCAGCGAAAGCCGCCGAGATGGAAAAGAACCCGGAAGAGGAAATAGACATATCTGACGAGGCGAATACTTTTCAGCCTATTGTCATATCACGCGACGAGCCGAAGAAATCTCAGGTAGCCGGACAGGAGACAGAAGAAAAGACAGGTGAATCAGCCGGACAATCCAAATCCGAGGATTGCCACCAACCTGATACTAATGAATCCGATAGGGATAAGAAGGAAAGTCCGGTTGATAAGCCAGTCCAAGAAAACTCTACTCCTGCTGCACCTCCTGCCAATCCTGCTACTCCTACGAATCCTGATACGGAGAACAGAAAACCTGAATCAGATGAAACAGGTATGAAGGACATGGCAGAAGATAATAAACGACAAGATGTTCCTTTCAGGCGCGAGGGTTATCGTGAACCCCTCATGACGGGTGGACTTACGGTAGATGAACTCTTGCTTGAAGTAGATGAGCTTGTGGAGACAGGCTCGGGACCGTTAGGAGAGATTATCTACGAGTGCAGGAGCGCACATTTCTGAAAAATCTTTTTCATTTGCTTACGATTTGGTTAGAACCTCCTTAGCCTAATATTAAGAAAAACACACCGATTCTTTAGCGACATCTGTTCCTTTGGCGACATCTGTTCCTTTGGCGATTTTGAACCTTCAACATCTATTTCAAAATGCAGAAAATCAAGAACAAATGTCTGCGTGCCGTGTCACGCATCAAGAACTCCGCCTTCGTCCGCAAGGCAACCCTCGCCGCAGTAGCCCTGACAGTGGCAACCGGAAACGCAATGGCAGCCAGCAAGGGTGCAGCAGGTTTCACAAAAGCGACTCAGGAGGTAAGCTCCTATCAGACACCGGTTTCCAACCTGATGAAAGCCATCGCTGCTGTCATCGTCCTCGTCGGCGCCTTCAATGTATATTTCAAAATGCAGAACGGCGACCAGGACGTGAAAAAGACAATCATGCTGACGATTGGCGGCTGTATCGCCTTCATCGCACTGTCCGAGGCTCTGCCC
>JAAVFY010000033.1 GCA_014800515.1 Bacteroidales bacterium | reverse complement strand
ACCAGGTGTAGGGAGTTCGAGCCTCTCTTACAGTGCAAAAATATTACTTATGAAATTATTCAAGGATATTAAGGAATCTTATAACGAACTCGTTTATAAGGTTTCTTGGCCGACTACGAAGGAGCTTGTCAATAGCTCGGTGTTGGTGCTTATTGCTTCCATCATCCTTGCAGTCTTCATCTGGGCGGTTGATAAGATCTTCGATGAGTTGATGCAGCTTATCTATAGTATCAGCTTTTAATTGAACCCTTCAATATTCAGTAATTTATCAATGGCTGCACAGTCTGATATTACAGCGGGCATCGCCGGTGGCGATCAGCGCAAGACAGCGTGGTATGTGCTTCGTGCCATTTCGGGCAAGGAGACTAAAGTGAAGGAAGTGCTTGATGCGGCGATCAGAAACACTGATCTCGGNAAGCATGTTCTTCAAGTATTGATTCCTACTGAGAAGGTCATCATTAATCGTAACGGCAAGAAAGTCGTTCAGGAGCGTAATNTGTATTCCGGTTATGTCTTTATTGAGTGTGTGCTTTCTCCTGTTGTCACTGTTTTGAGAAGTGGCGAGAGGGGAAAAACTGTGAAGTCTGCTGCCTCTGCTGAGGATATGCTTGTTTCCTCCGGTGAAGGAAGGAATGTAAGATATATTCTTGCNGGTGAGGCTGTAGATACTCTTCGCAATACCACCAATGTGATCGATTTTCTGAGGGGCCGTAGCAAGACTAGCGATCCGCTGCCTCTTAAGANGGAGGACGTGGAGCGAATGCTTGGTTTTGCCGATGAACATGATGAACCCGGTGTTGATGCGGGCGACGGCTTTATGGTTGGTGAGTCTGTGAAGGCCACTGACGGACCGTTCTCCGGATTTACGGGTGTTGTAANGGAGGTCAGCCTCGAAAGAGGTGTGGTCACATTTGAGGTCAAAATCTTTGGACGGCCGACGGATGTCACGTTGGCATTTTCACAAGTAGAGAGAGTATGAGTTTCTCTGTCCTCATGATGTTACGCATGGGGTAGGGGAATTAGTGCACTCTCGCTCTAATTTTTTAAAATTACAACAATGGCTAAAGAAATTGCTGGACAGATCAAATTGCAGATCAAAGGCGGCGCCGCAAACCCATCTCCCCCGGTAGGACCGGCCCTCGGTTCGAAGGGTATTAATATCATGGAGTTTTGCAAGCAATTCAATGCCCGTACTCAGGATAAGGCCGGAAAGGTGTTGCCGGTAGTTATTACCTACTACACCGACAAGTCATTCGACTTTATCGTCAAGACTCCTCCCGTAGCAGTACAGCTTAAGGAGGTGGCCAAACTCAAGAGTGGTTCCGCTCAGCCTAACCGTAAGAAGGTGGCTGAGATTACTTGGGACCAGGTCAAGACAATTGCTGAGGACAAGATGCCTGATCTCAACTGTTTTACTTTGGATTCGGCAATGCGCATGGTTGCCGGTACGGCCAGAAGCATGGGTATAACCGTTAAAGGGGCNTTCCCGGAAACAATCTA
The DNA here is from genome assembly GCA_014800515.1 of Bacteroidales bacterium. Classification (GTDB taxonomy): domain Bacteria; phylum Bacteroidota; class Bacteroidia; order Bacteroidales; family Muribaculaceae; genus Lepagella. The sequence goes on along the minus strand of JAAVFY010000033.1, from coordinate 30,638 downwards.
ATAATCTTCATCAACAATGGGAAAACTGACAAAGAATCAAAAGTTGGCTCTGTCGAAGATTGAACCTGGGAAGAGTTACACGCTCGCTGAGGCTGCTGAGCTTGTGAAGGATATCACTTTCACCAAGTTTGATGCTTCTTTCGATATCGACGTTCGTCTGGGCGTGGATCCCCGTAAGGCAGACCAGATGGTGCGCGGAGTTGTTTCGCTCCCTCATGGCACAGGTAAGCAGGTGCGTGTTCTCGTTCTCTGTAATCCTGACGCTGAGGCTGCGGCTAAGGAGGCAGGTGCCGACTATGTAGGTCTTGATGAGTATATCAACAAGATTAAAGGTGGTTGGACTGACGTTGATGTTATCATCACTCAGCCTTCTGTCATGGGTAAACTTGGTCCCTTGGGTCGTGTTCTCGGTCCTCGTGGTCTTATGCCTAACCCGAAGAGNGGCACTGTGACTATGGATGTTGCCAAGGCTGTCAAGGAGGTTAAGCAGGGTAAGATTGACTTCAAAGTCGACAAGACCGGTATTGTTCACGCTTCTATCGGAAAAGTATCTTTCTCTCCGGAAGCTATGCGTGACAACGCCAAGGAGTTCATCAACACTCTTGTTAAGCTGAAACCTGCTACTGCAAAGGGCACATATATCAAGAGTATTTATGTTTCAAGCACGATGAGCCCCGGCGTAAAGGTGGAGCCCAAATCGGTGGTTGAGTAATTCTTAAGCTGACTTTTAATCATGAAGAAGGAAGAAAAGGACATTATCATCGCGAAAATCAGCGATGCACTCAGCCAGTATTCGTGCGTTTATCTNACTCAGACTTCCGGTCTGAATGCCGAGAAGACAAGTGCGCTCCGTCGTGCCTGCTTCAAGGATGATGTGAAGATGCTCTGCGTTAAGAACACTCTTCTTAAGAAGGCGTTCGAGGCGAGCGAGATCGACTATTCCGGTCTCTATGATCTTCTCCACGGTGAGACAACACTTATGCTCTCAAATGTGGGCAATGCTCCGGCTAAGCTCATAAAGAATTTCCGTGAAAAGAATGACACGCTCCCCATGCTTAAGGGTGCGTTCGTTGAGGAGACTGTATATGTAGGTGAGGAAAATCTTGAGACTCTCGCCAACATCAAGAGCAAGAACGAGCTTATCGCTGACGTTATCGCTCTTCTCCAGTCGCCCGCGAAGAATGTCATCAGCGCCCTTTCAAGTGGTGGCAACAAGCTCCATGGAATCTTGGAAACTCTTTCCAACAAGTAATCAATCATTCAGAAAAAACAAAAAAAACCAAATACCAAAATGGCAGATCTCAAAGCTTTTGCAGAACAACTCGTTAACCTCACTGTAAAGGAAGTAAACGAACTCGCACAGATCCTCAAAGATGAATATGGCATCGAGCCCGCAGCTGCTGCTGTAGCCGTTGCTGCCGGTCCCGCTGCCGGTGCTCCCGCTGCTGAGGAGAAGACTAACTTCGACGTTGTCCTCAAGGCAGCCGGCGCAAGCAAGCTCGCAGTCGTTAAGCTCGTTAAGGAGCTTACTGGTCTTGGCCTCAAGGAGGCTAAGGAGCTCGTTGACAACGCTCCCAGCAATGTTAAGGAAGGCCTTCCCAAGGCTGAGGCTGAGGGCCTGAAGAAGCAGCTCGAAGAGGCTGGTGCCGAGGTGGAACTGAAATAATACAGATCCTGACCCCTTAATAGGTTAAGAACGCACATGTCTGTGTCGTTCTTAACCTATTTATATCTTTTTCGTGCGGGGGGAAGCGACATCTTGGCAGGCAGTCCTTTTTTCTGAGGCGGCCGGCTTTGTTGTGTAGTTACGTGGCCGCCATCACGGTGTCTTCCTTTCTTCCGTAAGATATTTTCTTCTATAATTTCTATCTCCACCAATGTCAGTAAATTTAATCGAAAAACCGCGCGTTAACTTCGCGTCGACCAAGAATCCCCTCCCGTTCCCTGATTTCCTTGAGGTGCAGCTCAAGTCGTTTCGCGATTTCCTGCAGCTTGATGTGCCGCCTGAGTCGCGTAAAAACCAGGGACTTTATAAGGTGTTCGCGGAGAATTTTCCCATTCAGGACACACGCAATAATTTCACATTGGAGTTTCTTGACTATTATATCGACCCGCCGAGATATTCTATCGATGAGTGTCTTGAACGTGGCCTGACTTATAGCGTGCCCCTTAAGGCGAAGATGAAACTCTATTGCACTGACCCGGAACATGAGGATTTCGATACTACGATCCAGGACGTTTTCTTGGGTATGATCCCTTATATGACGGAGCAGGGCACCTTTATCATTAATGGTGCCGAGCGTGTGGTTGTGTCGCAGCTCCATCGTTCTCCCGGCGTGTTTTTCGGTCAGAGTGTCCATGCCAACGGCACTAAGATTTATTCTGCTCGTATCATCCCGTTCCGTGGTAGCTGGATTGAGTTCGCTACTGACATTAATAATGTGATGTATGCCTACATCGATCGTAAGAAGAAACTTCCTGTCACTACTCTGCTCCGTGCTATCGGTCTTGAGAGTGATGCGGAGATTCTCAGCGTGTTCGGTCTTGGTGAGGAGATAGAAGTGAATCGTTCTAATCTTGAGGCTGCCCTTCCGCAGATGGATGCAGAGGGGAATAAGGTTGCACCAGGACGTAAGCTGGCTGCTCGTATCTGCCGCACTTGGACCGAGGAACTTTCTGACGAGGACACCGGTGAGGTGCTCGTTATTCCGCGTAGTGAGACTATCGCCGAGATTGGCGATGAAATCACTGAGGACAACCTCGATGATATCCTGCATTCAGGCTTCAAGACTATTATCCTTCAGGACAACAATAATAAATCGGTGGATTATTCGATCATTGAGAATACTCTCATGAAAGACACCACCGCGTCTGAGGCAGAGGCTGTCACCTATATCTATCGTCAGCTCCGCAATGCTGACCCTGCCGACGACCAATCGGCTCGTGAGGTGATCAACAATCTTTTCTTCTCCGACAAGCGTTATGACCTCGGTGAAGTAGGCCGTTTCCGTATCAATAAGAAACTTGGTCTCAACACCTCTATGGATGTTAAGGTACTCACCCGTGAGGACATAACATCTATCATCAAGCACCTTATCGAGCTTATCAACTCCAAGAGCAGCGTCGATGATATCGACCATCTCTCCAACCGTCGTGTGCGCACTGTCGGCGAACAGCTCTATAATCAGTTCGGTATCGGTCTTGCCCGTATGTCGCGCACCATTCGCGAACGTATGAATGTCCGCGATAATGAGGTGTTCACTCCTATTGACCTTATTAACGCGAAGACTATATCTTCCGTTATAAACACTTTCTTCGGCACCAATGCGCTTTCGCAGTTCATGGACCAGACGAATCCGCTTGCCGAAATCACACACAAGCGTCGTCTCTCTGCCCTCGGCCCCGGCGGTCTTTCCCGTGAGCGTGCAGGCTTTGAGGTTCGAGACGTACACTACACCCACTACGGACGTCTCTGTCCTATCGAGACACCGGAAGGTCCTAACATCGGCCTTATTTCTTCACTCTGCGTATATGCCAAGATCAATCGTCTTGGATTTATAGAGACTCCATATCGCAAGGTGGAGAATGGTAAAGTCGATCTTGACAACAACAATGTCACCTGGATGACGGCTGAGATTGAGGAAGGCCGCAACATCGCGCAGGGAAATGCGCCGCTTAATGACGACGGCACATTTATCCGTAATAAGGTGAAGGCGCGCATGGATGCCGACTTCCCGATTGTGCGTCCCGATGAGGTGGAGCTTATGGATGTTTCTCCTATACAGATCGCATCTATCGCGGCTTCTCTCATTCCCTTCCTTGAGCACGATGATGCCAACCGTGCGCTCATGGGTTCTAACATGATGCGTCAGGCTGTGCCGCTACTGCGCAGCGAGGCTCCTATTGTCGGCACCGGCATCGAGGGTCAGCTCATCCGAGATTCCCGCACTCAGATTATGGCTGAGGGCGCCGGTGTGGTGCAATATGTGGATGCTCGTGAGATCCATGTGCTTTACGACCGCACTGAAGATGAAGAGTTCGTTTCCTTCGAACCGGCTCTGAAGAAATATCGTATTCCAAAGTTCCGCCGCACCAACCAGGGCACAACTATCGACCTGCGTCCTATCTGTGAAGTAGGTCAGCGTGTGGAGAAGGATGACATTCTCACCGAAGGCTTCTCTACCGAAAAGGGTGAGCTCGCTCTGGGTCGAAACCTGAAGGTGGCCTTCATGCCCTGGAAGGGTTATAACTATGAGGATGCCATCGTGCTCAACGAGCGTATGGTTCGTGAGGATATTCTCACCTCTGTTCATGTCGATGAGTATACTCTCGAAGTGCGTGAGACTAAGCGTGGAATGGAGGAACTTACTTCCGACATCCCCAACGTCTCTGAGGATGCCACCCGCGACCTCGACGACCGCGGTATTATCCGTGTGGGAGCCTACGTTGTGCCGGGTGATATCATGATCGGTAAGATCACTCCTAAGGGTGAGAGCGATCCTACTCCGGAGGAGAAACTCCTGCGTGCCATCTTCGGCGACAAGGCCGGCGATGTTAAGGATGCCTCTCTCAAGGCTTCTCCGTCACTTAAGGGCGTTGTTATCGGCACCAACCTCTTTGCAAAAGCTCAGAAAAAGCGCAATTCCCGCAATTCTGCCAATGCCCAGTTGCCTCTTCTCGACGAGGAGTATGAAGATAAGCAGGATAAGCTCAAGGCTGTGCTGCTTGAGAAACTCCGCATTCTGCTCGGTGACTATAAGAGTGAGGGTGTGAAGGATTTCATCGGTGCGGATGTCATTGAGAAGGGCACTCCCTTCAAGGATGCGCCGTTCGGGGTGATTGATTTCGAGACTGTCAATCTCAGCGGATGGACCTCCGACGAGCGTGTCAACCGTATGGTGGCTGAGCTTATTACCAATTATCTCCGTAAGTCAAAAGAGATGGATTCAGAGTTGCGTCGTAAGAAATTCGATATCACAATCGGCGACGAGCTCCCCTCAGGCATCATGCAGCTTGCCAAGGTGTATATCGCCAAGAAGAGAAAGATTGGTGTGGGCGACAAGATGGCAGGTCGTCATGGTAATAAAGGTATTGTGTCTCGCGTGGTGCGTCAGGAAGATATGCCCTTCCTTGAGGATGGCACTCCGGTTGATATCGTGCTTAACCCTCTGGGTGTGCCTTCGCGAATGAACCTCGGCCAGATTTTCGAGACCGTTCTCGGTTGGGCCGGGCGTGAACTTGGCGAGAAATTTGCTACTCCTATCTTCGACGGTGCCTCGCTTGACGATCTTAATGAATGGACTGATAAGGCCGGTGTGCCGCGTTATGGCAAGACATATCTTTATGACGGTGGCACCGGCGACCGCTTCGACCAGCCTGCCACAGTGGGTGTCATCTATATGCTTAAGCTCGGCCACATGGTTGAAGATAAGATGCACGCCCGCTCCATCGGTCCTTACTCGCTAATCACGCAGCAGCCTCTCGGTGGTAAAGCCCAGTTCGGTGGCCAGCGTTTCGGTGAGATGGAGGTTTGGGCGCTCGAGGCATTCGGCGCGAGCCATATCCTCCAGGAGATTCTCACCGTTAAGAGCGACGATGTAGTAGGACGTAGCAAGGCTTACGAGGCGATCGTCAAGGGCGACAATATGCCTACTCCGGGCATCCCCGAGTCGCTCAATGTGCTTCTCCACGAGTTACGCGGTCTCGGACTCAGCATCTCGCTTGATTGATATCCTCATTGTAAAATAAGTTTTTGANAACTTCAATATATGGCTTTTAGAAGAGACAATAAGATTAAAAGCAATTTCTCGAAAATCACCATCGGTCTGGCTTCGCCCGAGGAGATAAAAGAGAAGTCAAGCGGCGAGGTGCTCAAGCCGGAGACTATCAATTATCGTACCTATAAGCCCGAGCGTGACGGTCTTTTCTGTGAGAAGATCTTCGGACCGGTCAAGGATTACGAGTGCCATTGCGGTAAGTACAAGCGTATCCGCTACAAGGGTATCGTCTGCGACCGCTGTGGTGTGGAAGTCACGGAGAAGAAGGTGCGCCGCGAACGCATGGGCCATATCGAATTGGTGGTGCCTGTGGCTCACATCTGGTATTTCCGTTCTCTCCCCAATAAAATAGGCTATCTGCTGGGTCTCCCCACTAAGAAACTCGATAGTGTCATCTATTATGAGAAGTATGTGGTGGTCAATCCCGGCAAGGTTAATGAATATTTCAAGTTCACCGGCGAAGGTGGCAAAGAGGATAAGAAAATTGAGAAATTCGACCTCCTTTCGGAGGAGGAATATCTCGATATCATCGAAGCCCTTCCCGAAGAACTCCGTCCTCTCTCCGCTGAAGAGGAAGCCCGCGGCAATGTGGAGCCCAATCCGGATCGTTTCGTCGCCAAGATGGGTGCCGAGGCAATTTATGACCTCCTCAAGGACGTGAATCTCGAGGAGCTTGCCAGCGAGCAGCGTGCCATTGCTCGTGACACAGGTTCGCAGCAGCGTAAGACTGAGGCTCTGAAGCGTCTGCAGGTCATCAATTCCTTCATCAATTCTCAGGACCGCAACCGCCCTGAGTGGATGATTCTGAAGGCTGTGCCGGTAATTCCTCCCGAGCTTCGNCCCCTCGTGCCGCTGGACGGCGGACGTTTCGCTACTTCCGACCTGAATGACCTTTATCGTCGTGTCATCATCCGCAACAATCGTCTGAAGCGCCTCATCGAAATCAAGGCTCCTGAGGTCATCCTCCGTAATGAGAAGCGTCTNCTTCAGGAGGCTGTCGATTCGCTGCTCGACAACTCAAGAAAGTCGTCCGCTGTCAAGAGCGACGCAGCCCGTCCGCTCAAGTCGCTTTCCGACTCTCTTAAGGGTAAGGCCGGTCGTTTCCGTCAGAATCTTCTCGGTAAGCGTGTTGACTACTCCGCCCGTTCGGTTATCGTCGTTGGTCCGGAGCTCAAGATGCACGAGTGCGGTATTCCCAAACTTATGGCTGCCGAACTCTATAAGCCTTTCATTATCCGTAAGCTTATTGAGCGCGGCATTGTGAAGACTGTGAAGAGCGCGAAGAAGATCGTCGATCGTAANGAACCGGTGGTTTGGGATATTCTTGAACACGTGATGAAGGGTCATCCGGTGCTTCTCAACCGTGCCCCGACTCTTCACCGTCTCGGTATTCAGGCTTTCCAGCCCCGAATGATCGAGGGTAAGGCTATCCAGCTTCATCCGCTTGCTTGTACGGCCTTCAATGCCGACTTCGACGGCGACCAGATGGCAGTTCACCTTCCGCTTGGAAATGAGGCTATCCTCGAGGCTCAGATGCTTATGCTCGGAGCNCACAACATCCTNAANCCTGCCAATGGCGCGCCTATCACAGTGCCGTCGCAGGACATGGTGCTCGGTCTTTACTATATCACCAAGCTCCGCAAGGGTGACAAGGGAGAAGGCACTGTCTTCTATGGCCCGGAGGAAGCTGAGATAGCATATAATGAGGGCAAGGTCACTCTCCATGCCCCCGTCAAGATTCTCGTGGACGATGTGGACGGCGAAGGCAATCCTGTCAACCATATTATAGAGACTTCTGTAGGTCGTGTACTCTTCAATGAGTTTGTGCCGAAGGAGGTTGGTTTTGTCAATGAGATTGTTTCCAAGAAGTCTCTCCGCAAGATCATCGGNCGCGTCATCAAGACTTGCGGTGTGACTCGCTCCGCACAGTTCCTTGATGATATCAAGAACCTCGGATACAAGATGGCATTCCGCGGCGGNCTTTCCTTCAACCTCGGCGATGTCATTATCCCGCCCGAGAAGGAGGAGATGGTGGCCGAAGGTCAGGCCCTGGTGGATGAGGTGATAGGCAACTTCCAGATGGGTGTCATAAGCCCGACGGAGAAATACAACCAGGTGATCGATATCTGGACAAATGTCAATTCCCGTCTTGCCAATGTCCTCATGAAGGAGATGGAGGAAGACCAGCAGGGCTTCAACTCTGTCTATATGATGCTTGACTCCGGTGCCCGTGGTTCTAAGGACCAGATCCGTCAGCTTTCCGGTATGCGTGGTCTTATGGCCAAACCCCAGAANAGTGGTTCGGAAGGCGGTCAGATCATCGAGAACCCGATTATCGCGAACTTCAAGGAAGGTCTGTCTGTGCTTGAGTACTTTATCTCTACTCACGGTGCGCGTAAGGGTCTTGCGGATACCGCTCTTAAGACTGCAGACGCCGGTTATCTTACACGCCGTCTCGTTGACGTGGCTCATGATGTCATCATCAACGAAGAAGATTGTGGCACTCTCCGTGGCCTTGTCTGCACTGAGATACGCAATAAAGAGGAAGTCATCGCTTCGCTTTCCGACCGAATTCTCGGACGTGTNTCCGTACATGATATTTATGATCCNCGTACCGACGAGCTCATCGTCGGCGCCGGCGAGGAGATCACTGAGGTAATCGCCGAAAAGATCGAGAAGTCGCCTATCGAGCAGGTTGAGATCCGCTCGGTGCTCACTTGCGAATCCAAGCATGGCGTATGCGCCAAGTGCTATGGCCGCAACCTCTCCACCCATCGCATGGTGCAGAAGGGTGAGGCTGTCGGTGTGATCGCCGCTCAGTCTATCGGTGAGCCGGGTACGCAGCTTACTCTCCGTACGTTCCACGTCGGTGGTGTGGCTTCTAACCAGGCTGTCGACAAGGATATCGTGGCCAAGCATCCAGGTAAGCTTGAGATAGACGATCTCCGCACTATCGAAACCCATAAGGGCGACACAATCGTCGTTGGCCGTATGGCTGAGATGCGTATCATTGATCCCAAATCAGGTATCGTGCTCTCCAACGCACAGATTCCTTACGGCTCCAAGCTCTATTTCAAGGACGGAGATATGGTAGGCGAGGGCGACATGATCTGCGAATGGGATCCCTTCAACAATGTCATCATTATCGAGGAGGAAGGCCGACTTGTATATGAGAACATCGAAGAGGGTGTCACCGTGCGCGTCGACCGNGACGAAATGACCGGTATGACCGACCGTATCATTATCGAATCTAAGGATAAGCAGAAGGCTCCCGCTATTCTTATTTTCGCTCCAGGCACCGAACCTATGAAGGATAGCAAGGGCAACTGGATGGAGGATCATGCTCCGATCCGCACGTATACACTCCCTGTGGGTGGTCACTTGCAGCTCAACGACAATGTTGACGTGCATCCCGGCGACCAGCTCGTCAAGACTCCGCGCACTGTCTCCGGTGCCGGTGACATCACGGGCGGTCTGCCCCGTGTCACGGAGCTCTTCGAGGCCCGAAACCCATCTAATCCCGCTGTGGTCAGCGAGATTGACGGTGTGGTCAGCTTTGGCAAAGTGAAACGAGGCAACCGTGAGATTAGGGTCACTTCCAAAGATCTCGGTGAAGAGAAGATATATCTTGTGCCGCTCAGCAAGGAGTTGCTCGTGCAGGAGAAGGACTATATCAAGGCCGGCACCCCGCTTTCAAACGGTGCGATCACGCCTACGGATATCCTCAACATCATGGGCCCGACAGCCGTCCAGGAATATATCGTCAACCAGGTGCAGGACGTATATCGCACTCAGGGTGTGAATATCAACGACAAGCACTTTGAGGTCATCGTGCGCCAGATGATGCGCAAGGTTTGTATCATTGATCCGGGCGACACAGGCTTCCTCGAGCAGCAGGTTGTAGATCGCAGGGAATTCCTCGAGCGCAACGATTTTATCTGGGGTAAGAAAGTGGTCACTGATCCGGGNGATAGCCAGATTTATCGCAAGGGCGATCTCATAACCTATCGCAAACTCCGTGATGAGAACTCCGCTCTCAAGCGTAGGGANCTCAAGGAGATGGTGGTGGAAGACGCGCGTCCCGCCACAGCCGAACAGATTCTGCAGGGCATCACCCGTGCCGCTCTCCAGACTTCAAGCTTCATCTCGGCAGCCTCCTTCCAGGAGACNACCAAGGTGCTCAANGAAGCNGCCATCAATGGTAAGACAGACTATCTCGAGGGTATGAAGGAGAACGTAATCTGCGGTCATCTCATCCCGGCCGGTACNGGTCTGCGTGAATACAACCGTATTCTTGTNGCCAACAAGGACGAACTCGCAGCCCTTCAGCTCACCGACGATCCCTCTACCATAGTCGAGGTAGAAGCAGAAGAACTGGANGTCGCTCCCAAAAAGTAACCGAAAGTATAGACACTTGATATAAAAAGAGGAAGATTCCGAGAGGAATCTTTCTCTTTTTTTTTCTAAAATCTTNCANTTGAAAAATTAATCTATACGATAAATTCCCGTCGGTGACGATTTATTTATGTTGCGACGGCAGACTCTTACAAATNTTTTGCTTGTATTTTCAAATTTTTATATTTAAATTTGCGTGTCNGTTCCTGAATNTTTCATGGAGCCGGAAGAAGACGTAAGAACTTTCCCAAGAATAATCAGATACGAATAATGCTTCTGCGACTTCTGCATATAAANTCACATATCAACTTATAAACTAAATTATATATCACTTATGAACAAAGCTTTACTGGCTGTCGTGTGTGCAGCCTCCATNGGTTCGTATGCCATGGCGGCCACTCCGATAGACCTGACTGCTCAGATCCCNTCAGGTGATGTAGTTGAGACGCTTCAGAACTTCAACGTGAAGTTCCTTCTCAACGATNAGAACTGGGTTTCAATGTCTGAGGGCAATGTCGCGGTCAATNCCGAAAACAAGATCGTTGTCANAGGCAACGGTGAGACCTACGAGNCAGAGACANTGCTCGTGGTGTACGGTTCTANCATCAACGTTCGTCTTNNGCAGATGATCCGTCGTCCNGGCACATATCAGATTGAGATACCGGAAGGATTGGTGAGCTANGACGGCAAGTGTAACAAGGCTATTACAATCNCCGTCACAGTCACCGGAAGCACCGTCGGCATGTCGCAGAGCGAATGGATGCAGTATTTCGTGATGAATCCAAGGGATGGTGAATCCCTGACCNGTCTCAGCACATTCACGCTNGCCGGAACTACCAAACTTGAGATCAGNTTAAGNCAGGACGCGATATTGACAGCCCCNGANGGCACTCGCTATCAGTCGGGCGCCGACCTGCTTGCCGACGANACTCAGGCTCAGTATAGGTTNTCCGCTCCTGCAGANACTCCCGGTTCCTATGTGCTCACAATNCCTGAGAACAGTTTGAAGGCCACCTTAAACGGCGTGGCCACAGCCAATCCTGAACTCGTTTTCCATTACACTGTCAAATCCGCCCAATCGTCAGCAACTCCCGTTGATGTAGACCTCGCAGTGTCTCCCCTCAACGNAACCACCTCCGCAGACTCATTCACGTCCTTCTTTGTGAAAGTCACTGACGGCGAAGACATCCTTGGTCCTTTCACCATTGACAGCGACCTGCTCGACAAGGTGACAGTGCAGTCTGCCACTACCTCTTATCGTCCGTCGGCTATCATCAATGTCGANAACGACCCCTCTGCAATCGAGCTCAAGTTTGCCACACCCATCACAGCCGGCGGCANCTACTCGATCACTCTCCCCGAAGGCCTTCTCTCATGGGAGAAATTCACCAACGAGACCCTTACTCTCGAGAATGCTTTCACCTGTACCGGTGAGGTAGTTGACTATTTCGGAAATCTCAAATGGTATCAGGGAAGCTGGGAATATAAGACTGCAGTCCCCGAGAATTTTGAGGTAGAGACCCTTTATCGTGTGTTCGGTCTTTTTGATAACATCCCCGAGGATATAGCCCTCAACATCGCCACTGAAGGTGATGGCGAAGACGTGATCGGAACAAGCCGCGCCACTGTGGAACTCCCCTCCGGCGAGACTTACTCCCGTATCATTTCCCCCGTCACTAAAGACAACCATGCCTTCAGCGTCAGCTTCTCGCTTGATGGTGCCTACCGTGCCGAAGGCGACTACACGCTCACTATACCCGCCGGCTCATTCAATGTCAACGGCAACAACAACCCTGAGATCAAACAGGTCTTCAAAATTGTTGATAAAAACACCTACACTCCCGTAGACTTCGGTTTGAATTCCATACCAAAACCCGATGTGACTCTCGACAAACTCACCTACATATCTTGGACATTCAAGATCATAGATGATGACAACAAAGAGATTTACAATGTGATTGGAGTTAAGCCGAATTCAAAAATCACAGTCACCCCCAAGGGAGGCACTCCCTTCGAGGTAGCCGTAGAGGAGTACAACACTATGTACAACCTCGCCGGTTTCGCTATCGACCTTGTTCCCGACATTACTCAGAGCGGAGAATATACTGTAAGCATCCCCGAAGGTGTATATCGCGTTTCCAATGCCACAACCGGTGCCTTGCTCTGTAACGCCGCTGCCACCTACACCTATATCGTAAAGAACGATAACCCCGGAACATCTACTGTGCTTCCCTCTGTTAGCCCTGCTCCCGGCAACGTAGCCTCACTCAGCACAATCGAATTCGTGCGCCCCACAGCCCATACTCTCTATCTGCCCGAGCCCGTAGTGCCCTTTACTCTCACTCTCCCCAGCGGTGAGAACGTAGAAGTGATACCCACCACAAATCCTAACGTAGAAGGCGACTATGTATTCGTTAATCTGCCCCAGACCTACACAGAAGTAGGCGAGTACACACTCTCAGTGCCCGCAAACGGTCTGCAGATCTTCAACTCCGCCGAGCAGGCCGTAGCTTTCCCCGCTCAGAAATATGTCTACAATGTTATTGCGTTCACACCCACTGACCTCGCATATACTGCGGATCCCGCCAACGGTAGCTCAATCTACGAGGCCAACTACGTATATGTCAAGTTTGATGATAAAGTGACATACACCAAGGGCGTGAAAGTAAGCCTCACTACTCCCGAAAACGAGACAAGCGAGGTTATCACTTCATTCAACGAAGCCAATAACCGTCTGCTCCTCACATTCGGTTATCTTGACCCATCTCTCTACGGTGAATACACATTCACAGTGCCCGAGGGTATCGTGGTGACAGCCGACGGTCGCACCAACAAGGAGTTCAAACTCAAATACAATTACATTGAGCGCGCCATAGAGAAGATCGACTTCATCGTCACTCCGACACAGGGAATCGTTGACAGCTTCCGGAAAGTAGTCATCACAGCTCCTGCCGAGTTCACTTCAATTGAACGTATGGACTACGACAACACCAAGCTTGAGATTTCCATCGAGAAAAGCGGCAACGACGAGCCTGAGAAAAAGAACCTCTACGTAAAAGCCGACGATAATGATGCCCGCACAGTCTACGTGGAACTTGAGGAGGCCCTTAATACCTCTAACAAGTACGACATCACTCTCACGCTGCCCGAAAGCATCTTCATCCTTAAAAAGGAAGATGGCAGCCAGGTATTAAATGCATCAGCACGTCTCTCCTGGCGTCTTGACAAGGACGGCGTTATGCAGCTCTTCGGTGACGAAGACTCCGTTACCGTCTATACTATCGATGGCCGCTGTATCTATCGTAATGTAGAGACCTCAGCCCTCGAAACCCTTGAGGACGGTATCTACGTCATCAACGGCAAGAAAGTAAACCTCAAGAACTAATCCGGTAACCACCGGATCCGATCGGAGTCTGACGCTCCGACCGAGATTTCCATAATAGAAGACGCGCACCCTACGGGGCTGCGCGTCTTCTTCGTTTGAGTCGTCTATAAATGAGATATGGCTTCTGTAAAAGTGAAATTTCGGCCTTCTAATGTTATTGGAGAAGGTTTTTATTAATTCCCCCCTCAATAAATGTTAAATCAGGGGGCTAAGATCTTTTATTTCGTACCCAGTAGGCCTTTAATCGTTTTATTCCCTCTGCGCCGAGAATAGTAAGGCCGCCATACTGGGCTGTTTTTGCCAGTCCGAAAAACACCACCCACAGGACTCCCTTGACTGAAGTGCTTATCGGCAATGCCATCTGAGCAAATGAAATAATGTAAAACGGAATACATGTAAGCAGTACTATTACTCCCGTTCTAAACGACAATTTTGACAGCCTATGCCTTATATCTGACCATAATCCGGCAAAGTATATATTGTATTTCTTCATTGCTAAATTATTATGCTTAGGCAGTCTCTCCGATCATTCCTTTTGTTTTCATAATATTCTGAGCGTTGATTTTTTAGAGTAATATCAGCATGTGACACGACCTCATATTTTTTAATTATGCAGAATGATTTCCACAATCTGCGGCCATGCTCCGAATCTAAACGCGATATTCTCTCCGATACCTGTACTGACATAAAGTTTCTGACCATCTTCTTCATATAGTCCACCCCACTCGGGGTAAACAAATGATGATGGTGACCAACCTCCAATCTTGAATTGCATGGCATGTGTATGGCCTGCCAACATTAGGTCAATGTCGCTTTCCGGTAACACTTCTCTACGCCAATGCGAAGGGTCATGTGAGAGAAGAATCTTGTATTCCGATTTAGAAATCCCTTTCAAAGCTCCTTTCAAGTCTGATTTATTAGGAAAGGCCCCGCTTCCTGCATTCTCAACACCAATCAGTGCGATACTGTCGTTGCCACGGACTATCTGTTCAGACTCGTTCCTCAGCACTTTCCATCCTATCTTTTTTTCATAGCCTATCACCTCTGCAAGTTGTTTTACCGGGGTGTCGTCTCCATGATATTGACGATAAAGACAATAGTCGTGATTTCCGAGTACGGAGTAAATGCCATCTTTTGCATGAAGACGAGAAAGGATTTCAGTGAATTCCTTAATCTCGTCTGAAGATGAATTGACGAGATCTCCTGTGAACACAATAAGATCCGGATTCAGGGAGTTTACCCGGTCAACAATACGGTTGACACATTCGGGAGCAGTCGCGTAGGTTCCGATATGGAAATCCGAAAGCTGAACTATCTTGTATCCGTTGAATGAGGTAGGTATTTGAGATGATGTGACAGCGACACGCTCCACCTCTATCTTTTTCCAACCAAACAATATGCCATACAGTGATATGACTATCCATATTAAGGAAAGGAGTGTCGCTATATAATTTCCGGTCTTGACTGCTGCCGGGAAGGCGAGTCCTATTCCTTTGCCTAACAATGAGACAATGGTAAACAACAAGGTAGGTATGACAATGCACAATGTCAGCCAGAACAATAGGTTCAAAGTCCTTTGTCCGGTATCTCGCGCAATCATAATATACAATATGACGGCGATATATGCAATGGCAGGCAGGGCAATCAGACATTTTGACCATAACGGACATACGCCTAAAACTCCGCAGATTATATAGCTGTCACACAAAATCAGCAACAATGTAATAATCAGAAATATCGTAATCATCGGCCTAAAATTTTTACGAGAATATTGAATAAGTAGCTAAGAACAATTAAATATGATAGATTCAAAGCTACTTTGTTATTATATCGTTTAATTTTTCTTGGCTACTTATATATTATAACGGCAAATCAAAGGCATTTTATTGCCTTCAGTCCACTTTACCCGATATATGGGTCTGTCTCGTTTGCGACAGACTTCAGATACTCCCCGGTAATACTGATTGTTTTATCGCTCTCAATCCCCTTCTTTCTATTGGCAGATGTACACAAGGCTCGCCATGTCCGAATGCATCATCTGACAATTCTTACGTAGGGTTGGACGTTGATGCGGATGCAGACGTAATGGCGGGTGGGGGAAATAGTGATACAAAATAGCCCGATTGACCATGCATGGTCAATCGGGCTGGAGATGCCGATTGGTGTAGTCGTTTGACGTAAGAAGATATTACTCTTTTTGCAGTCTGACGGCTTCCTCTTGTGGCGTTTATGTCTCTCTTTCTTACTTCACTATGGTCTTCTTGCCATCGATGATATAGACACCGGCGGGAAGTTCGGTCACGGAAGTGACGTTGAGCTTCGTACCCTCAATTGTGAAGATCTCTGCGGGAGCATTCTCGGCTGCCACTACGTCGGCTCCTGAGAAACCGACAATAATAGTGTTGGATGTCGCTTCCTCTGAGATGGCGTCAGGACATACTGCCCATACGTGGGCGGTATATTCAATAGGTTCGTCTGTGGCCTCGATAAGCGTGATTATAGAAGTCTGATTTGTTTCCTCGACAATTATTTCGTCGTTCAGTTCTACGCGATAGGTGAGGTGGGGAGTGTCAAGTACCAGACCGGGCTCCACGCACTCGGTGACAGCATCCCATGAAATTCTATATCGTTCACCGGTATCATCCATTCTCTCGATAGTCACATTGGTGGGTGCCTTGGGCGTACCGGTCTCGATGGCGTTGATCTCTCCTTTGGGTACGAAGGCCGACCAATAACCGAAGTTATGGTTGTTGGCTCCAACAATCTGCTTCTCCGCCACTTTCTCGTTCTTGATTTCAGCAGGCGTTGCCTCGGGAAGAGTGAAAGCGTATACGCGGCCGCCGCCGGTGACACCGTCAAGACCGGAGGGTGCTGACCAGATGAATTTACCAAATTTTTCGGAATAGATCATGGCAAGACCGCACTTGTTCAGGCCTGGATATTCATACTCTCCGCAGGGGAAGTTTACGAGCTCGGTGAGTGTGCCCAGTCTGGTAATTGTGCCCTCGGGGGTGGTGGAGTAGAGCGACTGATCAGCTGTGATGTGATAGGAGATGTTGTCTTTCAGACAGAAGGCATACGGTATTTTGTCAAGGGCATAGTTGAAGGATACGATCTGACGGAAGTTGTCGCCGAAGTTGTTGAGCTTGTCGACAGCGATCTTTCCGTAGAAGATGCTTGAGAAGTCTGACATCCAGCAATAGAGCATATTGTCATTCGGGTTCAGGACGGCCTTGATGAGATAGCCGTAGCCGGTGCGTGTGCCAAGGTCAATGGTCTCGATCAGGTTGCCCTCGGCGTCAAGCTTTACGATTTTGTTGTAGTTTGATGAAGAATCGTAGGGATCGTAGCTATAGCTCGAAGCATAGAGTACGCCGTCGTAGATCCAACCGGAGTTGATGGAAAATGTACTCCAGGTGCCTGCATTGAGGTTGCAGTCAAATTTTATTGTCGGAGCCCAGGTCCACTCGTCGCCGATCTCCTCGGGATTGTTGGTCACGTCGATCTCTCCGTAGGCTACATAGCCCTTGTCGGTGTATGACCCATTGACCATATGGCCGAACCCGAAGAATTCGTCTGAAGTCTCTACTGCGGAGGCGGTCATCGCTGACGCGCCGGCGAGGCAGAGAGCAAGTGTAAGTTGTTTAATCATAATTAATGATTTAAAAAAGTTTTGGTAAATGAATTGAATGGCAAATTTATAAAAATTTTTTTTAAAAAGAGGGGATGTGGTTGTTTTTTCGGCTTTGCGAAGTGGATATTCCGATAAATACGTCTAAATGGAGCACGCCCGGCCCCGGAGTGGGAGTCGGGCGTGTCGGTGTGAGTGAGTCAGGATGTGCCGGATTAATTATGAAGTCTTATTTCACGATGGTGCGCAGACTTTCATTGCCGCTCACTACGATGTAGATTGCGGGCGAAAGTGAGAGAGTCTTCTCTCCTTCGATTGTGTCGCTCCATACTTTGCGACCGTCTATTGTATACACCTCGGCTGCTTCGCATCCGCTTATTCTGAGCCATCCCTTGCCGGCCTCTGCGCTGAGCTTTCTGGCTTCTGCCGAGGGAAGGGTGATTCCGAGGGTGCGGTCTATGAGGTAGTCGCTTATGACGAGGTTGCCGTTAACTTCATATTGCGGAGTAAAGAAGAGTGTCACCCAACCCTGATTCTGAAGACTTTCGGGGAACTGGAATCCGTATCTTGCATATTGGCCGTTATCATATTTGGTGATGCTGCCTATCGCCACAGGGTCTGCCTGATCTGTGGAATAGCCCCAGATCTCAAGGGTCGGGGTAGTGGCTTCTCCGTAGATACCGATTTCGATGCCGGCTTTGTCGCAACCCTCCGTGCTGAATTTCGGGAGTTGCAGATATCCGGTGCTGCCTGCCTGGCCGCTGCCGATAAGGGCCACGGGTATCTCTCTCTCGTAAGCCGCGTTGATCTCCTTCGGGTCGGTGAGCTGCCAGGATGTGCCCTGATAGTCGCCGCTCGTCACGAGGGTATAAGGCGAGTAGTTCATTGCTGCCTTATTCTTTTCAGGATCGTAGAAGATCTCGGCCATGGCGAGCGTATAGGGCTTGCCAAGTTGGATACGGGTGCCTTCGTATTCGGGCGACGAACCGGCGTCCGTGCGTGTCTGAATTGCGAAATTGATATTGGTCAGACGGTTGGGAGCGGGGGCCATCACAGTGTAGCTTCTCTCTTCTCCGAGATTGGTGTCGGGTGTATAGGTGCCGTTGGTGGAGTTATAGGTGCAATAGTAGTATTTCACCTGTTCCGGATTGAGATAACCCTCACTCAGAGCTTCGTTGGGAGCATCCCAGCTCAAGACACAGCTCTGATTGTCGGCAGGAATCTCTATCTTCAGATTGCGGATCGGGCCGGGAATGGCTTCTCCTGTGAATACGCGGGTTCTACCATAATTACCTTTCACTCCGTTGAGGGAAGAGGTGACTGTGATATAGTTCTCACCCTGGTTGGTCAGCACTTCTGCTATGGCTTTGCTACCTGGAGCACCTTCCACTGTGGCATTGTTGATATCACACTGCACGATAGCCTGCACTTTCTCTGACGATGGGATTGCCTCGCCGTTCATGCGCTTGGTGGGGAGGGTGAAGGAGACACGTGCCTTGAGTTCTCCCTCAGGAAGAGCTTCCACACTTTCCACCACAGGAGCGTCGGCCACTGTGGCGTTCATGTCTGTGGCCTTGACGATGTAGCGTCGGCCATAGACACGATAGTTGCCGCTCTCTGAGCGGGCGCGCACACCGATATAAACTTTGTCGGTGTTGCCGAGAGCTGCCGGGGTGAAGAGACCTTTGAACTCTTTGAGAGATGTCTGCGAAAGAGCAAGAGGAGTGATGATAGTGGAGGTCATAGCCTCGGGCTCGGGTGCGGTGCCGGCCATCACTTCGATCGTGCCTTCGTTCATCTCTGCAGAGGATAGTGCGAGACGGATTGAGAATTCATACACGCCATCGGCCGCATCAGTGGCCACAGGCGGCATGAAGAGCCAACTGTCTACTGCGTTGCCGTCGGAGAGGGGAGAGGTGAAGTTCTCGCGGCCGCTGGAGGATCCGTCGTAGGTCCAGACCTGGCTGCCTCCGAGCGCATCTATACTTTCAAATAATTCTGCCTCTGTGGCTGAGGGTGCCAGGTCTATGGGCAGACTCACCGGATTACCATATTTTACGGTATTCGACATTCCGGCCTCGGAGGTCTTGCCTGAGAAGGCGGCCGTCACTGAAGCCTGATATGAGGTGTAGGGACGGTTCTCGGGATATGTGATGGTGTATGACGTGTCGGAAGTTGTGCCCTGGAGTGTGCCGTTGAGATATACTGAATAGGTGATCTCCGACGGGTTCACATAGCCGCCGTTGGCTCCGATCTCCACTGCGTCCCATGTGAGGCTTGTGCCCTTCAGAGAGATGGATGCGGGGGCTGCCGGAGTGTCATTGCCGATGAAGGCGTTCCAGATTCCCTGTCGCGAGGTCTTCTCGCCAAGTGCTACTCTGACGCCGAAAGCATGCATCCCCTCGGTGAGTTTTCCGCTTTGGAATGTGATTTCGGTGCCGGGTGAGGCTGTGCCATTTGCCACTTCATTGCCGTCTACGGTGGCTGTCCAAGTCATATTGCCGTTGATACGGTCGCCGTTGATAAGAGTGGTGGGCATCTTGAAGGTGACGGTGCCCTCCAGCGCACCTCCGGTGAAGCCGGAAGATGCAAACTCCGGTTTGGTCGGAGCCGTCGGGTCGCCGTTGGGATTTGCCGGGACAAGGAAGGAGAAAATCGACAGATCATTATAATCACAGACGAGTTCACACGTCTTCTGACTCAAATCGATCTTGTAGAGATGCGACTTTCTATTGTTGCTGACCATGTTCCAGTAATACAATCCGCTCTCGGGATCATAACTGAGTGCGGTGACTGTATATTGATAATCCGACAGCACCGGGGTGAAAATCTCGGTCTGTTCGCCTGTGGCGGGATTGATCGAGACAAAGCTCTTGCGGTTGAAGCCGATAAAGGAGCCGGTCTCCTCATTGTAGGTGAGCGATGCGCAGGTCTCTCCGCTGCCGATGACTTTTATAACCTCTGTGTCAGTGATGTCGAAAGAGGACTTTTTGAACACCATTGTCTGCCCGTCGGCTGAATAACCGTAGCCATATACATGGTCGTCGGTGGAGTTATAGGCGGCGGTGATATAGTAATTCAGATAGTTGTCTGTGGCGGCTTCAATGCCTTGTGAGAGGATCACTTCGCCTGTGGCCTCATCAAGCTCAATATAGTTGAGTGCGTAGAGTTTGCCTTCGGCCAGAAGTGAAGAGATGCCGCAAAGCTTGTTGTCGCGTCTCCAGCCTGCCGTCATAGGGATACCGGTGGAGCCGGATTTGTCTGTCCAGAGGTATCCGGTAGTGCCGTCGGCAGCGAGCGAATACCATCCTAATCTCTCCTGTGTGTTATAGCTCTCGTAGCCATAAAACAACGGCGATGAAGGAGCGGCAAAAGCCGCTCCTGTCATCATGGTTGTCATTGCCGCTAATGCAGCTATGCGAATGTTCATTTTTTTGACTCTATTTTGGTTATGAGTGTCTGAAGGAGCTGTCGCTCGGATTTATTTCACAACCACTTTCCAGCTCTTTTCTCCGGCTTTCACGATGTAGATGCCGGCATCGGCTTTGATGCTGAGGGTTTCGGCGGCGTTCTGCTCGCTGGCGATGAGACGGCCGTCGGTGGTGAACACCTCTATCGTCTTGCCTGCAAGGCCGCTGATGTTGATCACACCATTGCCGCCATTGACGGCTGAAAGCAGATTGCAAGTCTCACTGACTCCGTCGATTTCTTTGTAGGTGATGGCGAGATTCTTGATATACCATCCGCGCTGGTCGGCATCGCTGACGCTGCGTATTCCTACATAATAAGGTCCGGCCTGGTCAATCTCGAAGGTAAAGGAGAATGGTTCCCATGACTGGAGGCTGACAGCTGTGCGGGGAGCCACACGGATGTCGGCCATGCCGTCTACTGTATTCTCCTGACTTGCCCAGATCTCGAAGAATTCCTGATTCTGGATGCTGGAGTGGACGCAAGCTTCGAAGCTTACGGTGTAGGTGTATGCATCGGAGGGGAAGACAAGCTTGGGTGTGATGAGCCAATCGTTGCCGGGATTGTCATAATCTCTGCCGCTGGAGAATGTGTCCTCTCCCTCAAGCTTATAGTATCTCCAGCCACTCTTGTCGTCATCGACATTGATGTAGGTCATCAAGCGCGCTTCCTCTTCTGTGGGCACCACCTCGAAGGGGAGGGAATAGCCTGCACCGGCCACAATCTGGTTGCTCACGCCGGTTTCTGACTGCGAGCTGCCGTAGATTGCCACTACTTTAGCCACGTAGGTGCGGTTAGGAGACTCTCCGTCGAAGGAAAGTTCTACGCTGGTGTCGCTCGTGATGAGCTGCTGTACGTCGTTGAGGAAGACTGCATAGGTGATGGCGTTTGTGTTGATATAGCCGTTGTGCGCACCGTGAGTGACGGGTTTCCAGCTCACGCTGAATGTGTCTTTGTTCACCTCTTTAAGCACTATGTCTTCCGGCACGTAGGGTACATCAGCACCAATCCATACGTTGGTGAAGACGCTTGCTCCCTTCACTTCGCCGGCTGTGGCATAGAAAGAGAAGGTGTGTTCGCCGGTGGCGAGGTCGGAATAATCCACACTCACCTCTGCTCCGGGAGCTGCTGTGCCGGTGTAGGTCTTTCCTCCGGGTATCTCGGTGGCTGTCCAGGTCAATTCTGATGGCAGGCCCTCTGCATCGCCCGCAGTGGTGGGCATGATATAGGTCAGGGTGCCTGAATTGGAGGTGCCTTCTATGCCGTAGGTCTTCAGGATCGGAGCCGAGGGACCGCCTATCATACTGTCATCGTCGTTGCAGCACATGATGGTGATCTGGTCAAGGAAGGGATATTCCTTCACCACTTCGCAATGGAATGTCTCGGGATCGATGCGCACGAAGTCTGAATAATAAGTGGAATACTGGGCATCCCAGAAATAGCACTTATCCTTCGGGCTGTAGACCATAGCCGAGCTGAAGCTTGCCATGGAGTCCTTGCCGGGAAGGTCGATCTCCTTGATGAATTCAAAGTTGCCGTATATGTCGAAACGGATGATGTCGTTGTAGAGGTCGATTCCGTAGAAGTGATTGTCAGTGGGGTTATAGCACACTGATTTACACATCACGAAGTCGGCTGGCATGACTCTGATTATCTCGGTCTTCTCCGGCTGTCCGGCGGGTGCTTTCACAAGATAGTCGATACTGCGGTCGGGATTGAAGGCGAATCCGTAGACATAACCGTCCTGACTGTTGTAGGCACCGGTCAGCATATAGCGGATATGATTCTCTCCTTCGATGTCGATCTCTCTATTTACGCCCTGTTCGCCGGTGTTGGCGTCAAACTCCATATAGCGTATCGAGGAGGTGTTGCCGAAAAGGCCGCAGAGTTTATTGTCCTTAAGCCATCCGGTGGTGAAGTAGGTGCCGGTCATGCCGAAGGCCTGATCAAGCCATAAAAGCGTCATCTCTCCATCCGGAGCTATGGCATACCAGCCGTTGCGGTCGGTCTTCTCTGTGTATCCGAGGAATCCGTAGATGCTCGAACCGGTAGGGCTTACGCTCGTTTGGGCGTGTGCCGGAAGTAGCATGCCGAGAGCCATCAGTGAGAGTAGTCCTCCTTTGTAGAATTTCTGCATAATAGATATGATGTTATTTAATTGTTTTTCTTGTAGAAATATTTTGTCAACTCTGTTATTCCCTGACAAGCGTATGCCTTGTGGAGGTTGAGATTCAGGGGGGATGACCGTATATGGTTAGTCGGTTGCAAATATACTAAAAAAAAGTATACCGCACATATACGTCATACTTTTTTTCTTCTTTATGAAATTTCGTTGTGTTTATGGGATGAGGTGTAGGAGCGACACCATTGTTTGACCATACAATCCATGCAGGACGGACGCCTCGCCGTGCAGGTGTATCTTCCGTGGAGTATGAGCCAATGATGAGCCTTGGCCACGAGGGGAGTCGGAATATACTTCATGAGGGTGGTCTCTGTCTGCAGAGGAGTCTTCGCATTGTCGGTCAGACCCATGCGGTTGCTTACTCTGAAGACGTGGGTATCAACAGCCATGGCAGCCTTGTTCCACACTACTGAGAGCATCACGTTGGCCGTCTTGCGTCCCACACCCGGCAGGCGCATTAGTGAATCTATATCCGAGGGTATCTCTCCGCCGAATTCCGCCTCAAGCATCCGGGCGGCGTTGATCAGATGGCGGGTCTTATTGTTGGGGAAGGTGACGCTTTTTATGAATTCATACACCTCCTCCTCTGTCGCTGCCGCGAGTGTGCGTGCATCAGGATATGCCTCAAATAGGGCCGGAGTGACTATATTCACACGCTTGTCGGTGCATTGTGCCGAGAGTATGACGGCCAGGAGAAGATGAAAAGGAGTGTCATAGTCAAGCTCTGTCCGAGGATCGGGCATCAGCCGTGAGAAAGTGTCGAGTATTCCGGCAAACCTTTCCTTTTTCGTCATCTTGAGCGTGCGTTGTCAAACTCGTGGAGGAAACGGATGTCGTTTTCTGAGAAGAGACGAAGGTCTTTGACTCTGTATTTCAGATTGGTGATTCGCTCCACTCCCATGCCGAAGGCATAACCGGTATAGACCTCGGGGTCTATACCGCAGGCCTTGAGTACATTGGGGTCTACCATGCCGCAGCCGAGAATCTCAACCCAGCCGGTGCCTTTGCAGAAGGCGCAGCCTTCACCGCCGCAGATGTTGCAGCTGATGTCCATCTCGGCTGAGGGTTCGGTGAAGGGGAAATAGCTGGGACGCAGACGTATCTTGGTCTCGGGTCCGAACATCTGCTGAGCAAAGTAGAGGAGCACCTGCTTCAGGTCGGCAAAGGAGACATTGCGGTCGATGTAGAGTCCTTCCACCTGATGGAAGAAGCAGTGGGCACGCGCCGAGATAGCTTCATTGCGATACACTCTGCCGGGACATACTATGCGGATCGGTGGTTGAGTCTTTTCCATCACACGGGTCTGCACGCTTGATGTGTGAGTGCGGATAAGCACATCGCTCGGCTCTCTGGAGATGAAGAATGTGTCCTGCATATCTCGTGCCGGATGATCGGGAGGAAAGTTGAGCGATGAGAATACGTGCCAATCGTCCTCAATCTCCGGACCCTCGGCTATGGTGAATCCCATGCCGGCGAAGATATTGAGAATCTCATCTTTCACAAGCGAGAGCGGATGGCGGGTACCGAAGTGAAGGGGAGTGGCCGTGCGTGTCAGATCAATATCTACATCAGTTGTCTCTGTCGAGGCGGTCTTATCACGCAATTCGTTTATTTTCTCGGTGGCGAGTGTCTTGAGTTCATTCAGTTTCTGACCCATTTCTCGCTTCTTGTCGGCAGCCACGTTGCGAAGCTCTCCCATGAGTGAGGGGATAAGTCCTTTTTTAGAGAGATATTTTATGCGCAACTCTTCCACCTGAGCTTGTCCTGCGGCGTCAAGTCCGCGGATCTCTTCTATGATGTCGTTGATTTTTTCAAGCATATCCGGTAATGGATTTATCGAGGCTTCATGGTGTAGCTTCTTTGGGGAGGCTGTGTTTTTACACCTTGAAGTCTCTGTTTAACCGCGAAATTAATAATAATCTCTCATATCTGCAAATCCGCTCCCGACATGATGGGGATGACGGGTCTATATGGCTGTAGTTATATGAATGTCTTAAGCCTCTTGGCTTTCTGACGCTATGCGCGTCACGGCGGTTTCTATCTTGAGGGCCAACTGTCCGTTCTCTTTGATAAAGTGGTAGAGGTCTACGTAGGGGGCAAGTGCGCTGTCGGCTTTATTCGGATCGCCCTGCCATGACGCTATCCGGTCACTTATCTCTTTTTTTGTGTTTGAGGAGGCATCTTTGTCGGCTGCCGTCTCGTCGCCCGGTCTATGCTCGAACACGTCGGCGGAGGCAAACAGCTGATAGTTGGCCACAAAGGAGAAGCAGTCTTCCATCAGTTCGGGCCAGAGACTCATGTCAATACGCCCTTCCAGGGAATCGAGGTAGAGACTCGTGCGCGATGCGCTCTTCAGCAGGCGTTCCACCGCGGGCCGACGGGTATAGTCTGAAGATAATCCTGAAGGGTTGTATAGATCGGCCATATCGCTGAAACCGAAGTCGGGGTTGAAGCTTCCGGCCTCATCAGCCCGTTTGGAGGCGGGGGTGGTGACGGCATAGCAGTAGGCGAGGAAGGCATTGATATTGTGGAGAATCGATGGAGCGGTCTTGATGAGTTTCTCTTTCTCTCCGGCGGCATGGAGACGGCGTTGCTTCTCAAGTTCTGACTCTACGTCTATCTCGGATTTCATCGCGCCGACCGCATTCAGAAAGAGTCCTAAGATAATCAATCCGCACATCACCTCCAGAGCCGTCACGCATTGAGCAATCCCATGAGCCGGAGTGTAGTCGCCGAAACCGAGGGTAGTGATGGTGACGATACTATAATATAGCCAGCTGCCGTAGTCGGTGCCGGCCCCGTCGGGTATACGGAATTGGCCATCGGGCAGCCCCCAATAGATGAGTGCGAATATCGGGGTGAGCACGATGTATAGGCATATCCAGATGATAGGCCTTATGTTGGAGACGACATGGAAGAAGTGTCGGATTTTGTCTGAAATTGTGTTTGCCATAGTCTGTGTGTGATAGTATATGTGGATATAAAGAAAAAAGCATCATTCCTGACGGCCAGTTGGCATATATCAGGAATGATACTTTTAAAACGTATTTTGCATCCGGTTGGTTTTGAGGTTTCCGGTCGGTGTCAATCAAGTTTGAGCACTGCGAGGAAGGCTTTCTGCGGCACTTCCACAGATCCGATCTGCTTCATGCGTTTCTTACCTGCCTTCTGCTTCTCCAGAAGTTTGCGCTTTCGGGAGATATCACCGCCGTAGCACTTTGCCGTGACATCCTTGCGCACCGCCTTGATAGTCTCGCGGGCAATAATCTTTGCGCCGATAGCCGCCTGAATCGCGATGTCGAATTGCTGGCGCGGGATTAGCTCTTTGAGTTTCTCACACATGCGGCGTCCGAATCTCACAGCATTGTCGGCATGGGTGAGAGTGGAGAGGGCGTCGACACTCTCGCCGTTGAGCAGGATATCGAGTTTCACGAGTTGAGAGGGGCGAAAGTCGTGGAGGTGATAGTCAAAGGAGGCATAACCTTTGGATATGCTTTTGAGCTTATCGTAGAAGTCGATTACGATCTCTCCGAGAGGCATGTCGAAGGTGATCTCCATACGGTTGCCGGAAATGTATTCCTGCTTTACAAGCTCTCCGCGCTTGCCGAGGCAGAGCGTCATTATCGGACCGATATAGTCGGCGGCGGTGATGATGGTGGAGCGTATGTAGGGTTCTTCGATATGGTCGATATGAGTAGGTTCGGGCAGTCCGGATGGATTGTGCACCTCTGTGACGTTTCCTTTCTTGTCATACACCTTGTAGCTCACGTTGGGCACAGTCGTGATGACGTCCATGCCGAACTCGCGTCCGAGTCTCTCCTGCACAATCTCCATGTGGAGCAGCCCAAGGAAGCCGCATCGGAATCCGAAGCCGAGGGCAGCCGAAGATTCGGGCTGGAAGGTGAGCGAGGCGTCGTTGAGCTGAAGTTTCTCCAGCGATGCACGAAGATTCTCGAAGTCTTCGGTGTCGATGGGGTAGACGCCGGCAAACACCATCGGCTTTACTTCCTCAAATCCCTCGATAGCCTTGTCACAAGGACGGTTGACATGGGTGATCGTATCGCCCACTTTCACTTCCTTACTGGATTTTATGCCTGAGATAATATAGCCCACATTGCCGGCGGAGAGTTCCTTGCGTGGAGCCATCTCAAGCTTGAGCACACCGATTTCGTCGGCATGATATTCTTTACCGGTGCTGACGAATTTCACGAAGTCGTTGGTGCGGAGTGTGCCGTTGACTATCTTGAAATATGCTATGATGCCACGGAAAGGATTGAACACAGAGTCGAAGATAAGAGCCTGAAGAGGGGCCTCAGGATCGCCCTGAGGGGCGGGGATACGTTCCACAATGGCTTTCAATATGTCGTCGATGCCCATTCCGGTTTTGCCGGAGGCGCGGATGATCTCGTTGCGGTCGCAGCCGAGGAGATCTACTATCTGATCTTCCACCTCGTCAGGTTTCGCACTGTCAAGATCACATTTATTGATGACGGGTATAATCTCCAGATCATTGTCAATGGCCATATAGAGGTTGGAGATGGTCTGTGCCTGTATACCCTGAGAAGCGTCTACTATGAGGAGTGCTCCTTCACAGGCGGCGATAGAACGAGACACCTCGTAAGAGAAGTCCACATGTCCCGGAGTGTCGATAAGGTTGAGCACATATTTCTCTCCCCCGAGTTCATAATCCATCTGGATGGCATGGCTCTTGATAGTGATGCCGCGCTCGCGCTCGAGATCCATGTCGTCAAGCACCTGGGCTTCCATATCCTTGGCCGCCACTGTCTCGGTGCGTTCCAGAAGTCGGTCGGCAAGCGTCGACTTTCCATGGTCGATATGGGCGATTATGCAGAAGTTGCGTA
Source organism: Bacteroidales bacterium (assembly GCA_014800515.1). Lineage (GTDB taxonomy): Bacteria > Bacteroidota > Bacteroidia > Bacteroidales > Muribaculaceae > Lepagella. Next base: position 2,938 of record JAAVFY010000033.1, on the reverse strand, counting down.
TATTTTTCATTATTGGCAAAGTCAGTGTAGGCAGCCGTAGATTCCGGTCTGCAATTCCTATGCAAAATTAGCAATAATTTCGTGATTCCGCAAAAATGGGGTCTTGACCTATGGTAAGCCCCTCATCTCATAAATATAATCGATGAGGGGCTTGGACTTCCTGTCTGTTAATCAGGGCTGATAGAGGAATCTCTTGATGCTTCGTTTGGGGGTCTTCTCAAACTCTTCGTTCATTATCTTCACACGGCTTATCTTGCTATATGCCGGCAAGGAGGAATTGAGAGTCTTGAGATTATCATCCATTTGTTTTTCTATCTCCTCGCGGCTCATATTCTGATGGCGGGCTGCATCGAAGTCGGGATACACGAGAGCTGCCAGTTTTCCGCCGTCGTCGATGATAAGGCTTTCGTTGACGTAAGGGAGCATATTGAGCTTCTGCTCAATCTCCTCGGGATAGATATTCTGACCGGAGGGTCCGAGTATCATTGTCTTCGACCGTCCGCAGATGGTGATATTGCCTTCGGAATCTTCCTTGCAGAGGTCGCCGGTGTTCATCCAGCCTTCCGGTCCGTCGGGCATCACCTCGAGGGTGGCTTTTTTTTTTTTTTTTTAACCGAGCATAACGTTGCAGCCTCTCACCCACATATCTCCGGCCGTCTGCGAACTGTCGGGCGAGTCGATGCGAGCCTCCATCCGGGTCACGACCCGGCCCACTGTGCCGGGTATCTCGGATTCCGGTGCGGAATATGTGATGAGCGGACCGCATTCCGTCATGCCGTAGCCCACGGTGAAGGGGAATCCTATCCTGAACAGGAAGTCGGCCACCTCTTTATTGACGGCGGCTCCACCTACTATTATCTCTCTGACCTGACCGCCGAAGGCCTGTGTGAGGCCTTCTTTCACTTTGCCCAGCAGATGATCGTCGACAAAGGGTAGATGCAGGAGAATACGCATCAACGGTTTGTCAAGCAGCGGGAACACCTTGTTGCGGATGATCTTCTCCAGGATGAGAGGTACTGTGATGATAAGTTTGGGCTTCACCTCAGCGAAAGCCGAAAGTATGATTTTGGGAGAGGGCACTTTGGTGAGGAAATGACAATGACAACCCTTGCAGAAAGGATGCAACATCTCTATTATCATGCCATAAAGATGAGCGAGCGGAAGCATATTCACCATTCCGTCGCCGGCCACAAGCCAGGGCAGATTGTCAAGACAGTAGCGAATGTTGCTCCAGATACTCCTGTAAGGGAGCATCACTCCTTTCGACATGCCGGTCGACCCGCTCGTATAATTGATGAGACACAGCTCGTCGGGCGAATCCTTATAATAATCAATATCTGCCGGTGTGAAATCGTAAGGATATTTCTTTCCGAAGAGCGCGTTGATATTGTTGCGAGCTTCGGTCAGTTCCTTACATCTGGACACAGGCATTCCATATTCGGCGATATAAAGCACTCCCTGCAGAGCCGGCAGCTGCCTCTCGTCAAGATTTTCCCAGATAGCGGCATCCACAAAGAAAAGCTTTGCGTCGCTATGGTTCACGAGATGATGGATGGTGTCAGGCTTAAACTCATGGAGGATAGGCACAGCCACCACTCCGGCTGTCAGACAAGCGATGAAAGTGACAGCCCAGTTGGAAGAATTCTTTCCGCAGATTGCCACCTTGTCTCCGGCTTTGACGCCCGCAGCCTCAAAGAGTAGGTGAAGCTTCTCGAGATTGATCGCCACATCTTTATACAGATAATTGATACCGCCCATATCAGTGAGAGCCTGTCGTTCCCAGTTATCCTTGATGGCATCCTGAATTATAGCGTTGAGAGATCCGATTTTATAATCCATTATAAATACGATATAGTCAAGTGTGAATACTAATAATATATAGGAAGCCTGCCTCGACCGGGAGCCATCACCCCCTGAACCGGCCGATACATCAGCTTTCCTATATCACATAACAATCCTATCACGCCTTTTTATCGGAAAGGGATATATAAATCCGCCAGATACCCTACACAAGGAGAGGACACGGTGAGAATAAAAATCACCGTGTCCTCTTCGCTGGTCAATCGCGCCGGCTACCGTAATTATGGCGTGAAAAAAATTATAAGTTCTGGAATGTAGCTGCCATATTTCCTTAGGCAAAAAAGCATTCTTAGAGCATATTGCAGGTTGATATCTGTATTGTGAATTAAATACCCTGAGTAGTGGCGACTTCCGGAGACTCGCGTACCCGAAAGCCTTAGTAGAAACTTATAGCTGCGTTTTTTCTACTTGATGAAAATGGGTTAACTCTTCAGGAGTATTTTCATGGCAGTTCACGAATACAACAGTGTTTTTCATAGTATACCGTGTATTTCGTGAATACAACACTAACAATACAATATTCTACAAACCCGAGTCAATTACATGACTCTTGAGTTTTCCATGGGTTCCTTATCCGGGATCTTAAAGATATGTCCGGACATATACGAGCAAAAAGCCTTTTGGCAAAACAAAAGCCCCGATCTGCTGAGACGGGGCGAAAAGCATAACCGTGCCTGGAAGGCAGGTAAATGGTGTCTTCTTTTCATCCTCGTGAAAAAGTGTTATATGTAATTACTAAAAGCAAATAGAGATGCAGGTCGGACTATTACCGTAGCGGGACTGTCGGGGATTTTCACCTCGTTCCGCACCTCAATGCGAATATCAGCGGCTCCTCAGATCCGTTGATGCCGCAAAGTTAAACATAATTCCGAATTTTCTAAAATAATTTTAAAAAAAATTGCCCCCTCCTGTAAAAATATCTCGTTCAGCCTCTTCCATCGGCATATTACAAGGGCTGATAATGAGCCTCCTTGTGCAGACATGGCAGGCCATGTCTACATTGGAATGCCGCGTTACGCTGCATAATCCCATCGTGATTTTCCACCCCGTTATATTTTAGCTGATAGTAAAAATTTTT
>JAAVFY010000032.1 GCA_014800515.1 Bacteroidales bacterium | reverse complement strand
CTGCTCTTTGCGCCTCTGTGATATTTATTTTCGTTGCTTGTCTTGACATATATGGAGAGATAAATATGTGTAAGACAAGAACGTTTGAAAATGGATTTCATTGTATTAACCATTTAATAAAACATACTTAGCTAAGAATAATTAAACGATATAATAACTAAATAGCTTTGAAAATATTTTTAATACACTCCTCTATCAGTTCATAAACATACGCATATTTCCCTTCTCATGAAGAGAAGCGATTATATCAAGCTGCGGAAAGAAAGCCCTCATATCATCAATATTCATTAAGGCCGCTCTGTGATAGAGTTTCTCCACATCCTCGGACAGATCGAAAAGAATCTCCTGAGTATCATAATGACTGACCTTCACACAGCGCAAGGCTGCAGACAACACCATATTGATAACTCCATACTGAGAAGATGCGAAGAGAGCGCGGGCATCAATACCGGCAGCTGCAAAAGCAATCCCCTGTGACACCGGATAAGAGCCGTGGGCAGAGCCGTCGCGAATATCCTGAAGCCAGTGTTTCACAATTTCATCAGATGGGAACAATTTCACCGCCAGTTCGGCAAGCTTCTTTCCCATTCTTGAGAGCATCAGACGAGCCTCATCGTTCATTTTGAAACGCATCAGCATTGCATCCGCCTCCAACACCTTGTCATAATCGCCTTCCAGAAAAGCTCTATGGCTTATAAGAGCTGCCACACCATCGGAGAAGGCAGCCTGCACAGCCTGACTTTTAGTAAAAGCTCTCAGACTTTCAGCGTCATTAACGATCCTCTCGAACTGAGCCGTCTCGAGGCCGTTGGAAAAAGAGAATGTGCCTACCGGGAAAGTGGAATCCGTGAATTGCAGCAATCTCATCGCCGCCTTCATATCAAGCTCCATACAGCAGATTAATGATCGTGATGATGTCCGGAATGGGGATGAGAGTGACATGTGCCGTCAGCATGAGTGTGAGTATGGGCATGCTCATGGCCGACAACATGGCCCGGATCGCCATGCACATGAGAATGGCTCTCATGTCCGGCTCCTCCGAAGAGTCTTCTTATCTCATGAGGAGCAAGATAAGGGATGACATCTATACCGGTCTGGAATTCAAACGAGATGCCCTCGATATGATGAGTCTCCATGACTGACAACATCACCTTCTTATCAACAGTAAGAGGAACATAAACCTTCGTTTCCTTAACGACTGCAGGCCAATGCTGATTTCCAATTGCATGGCCAAGCTCTACGGAAACTCTAATAATCTCTTCAGGAGCAGACCTTGAGATTCCAGAAAGATCGATTACAAGCACCGGAGAAAGTTCGATGCGGAGTACTGCAGCCTTGCGCAATTCGGGATTATAATAAATTATATCTCCGTCTACAATCTGAGAATGACGTGCAAGCGCAACCGGATACTCTTCGCCGCTCACTCCTTTGGCAAGAAAACGAGACTTCTGAGCAGTCCACTGGTCAAGAAAAATGAAGTCAATATCGAAGCCCTCAAGCTTATCGTTCCACTCAGTGGAGCGGTTCATATTACCGATTATTTTGTCGTAGACAATCATAAATGACGATTGAACAATAGATTCGTGAAAGAAGAGGGGAGAAGAAACTTCTCCCCTCTTCTAAATTTCATATTAAGATTATTCAGGGGTCAGCTATAGAAGTTGTTTATACTTAATAGAACGCAGGGGTGCATATCCTATTAGCTGAACCAATAAAGCTGCGACAGCGGGAAAGACTTGGCGGGAGCTACATAGGCTAANGTGCCATNAACAGTCACNTAGAATGTCTCGGGATCCACCTCAATATGCGGAGTGGCAGTGTTACGCACCATGTCAGCCTTTGTCACCTGTCGAGTTCCCTTCACAGGTCGAACAATAGAAGACAGACCATACTTCTCCTTAATTCCGTCATCGAAGGCAGCCTGACTCACGAACGAGATACGGGTGTTGTATAGAGCTTCTCCATAACAGCCATACATCGGACGCATGATCTTGGGCTGGGGCGTAGTAAGCGAGGCATTTGGGTCGCCCATGTTAGCCCAGTTGATAAGACCACCCTTGATTACCAGATTAGGCTTAACGCCGAAGAAGGCAGGTTCCCAGAGCACAAGGTCGGCCATCTTACCCTTCTCGATTGAACCGAGGACATCAGAGAAACCATAAGTTATGGCCGGATTAAGAGTGATCTGTGCGAGATAGCGGAGCACGCGGAAGTTATCATTCTCAGGAGAATCCTCCGGAAGTTTGCCTCGCACAGACTTCATGTAGGAAGCCATTTGGAAAGTACGCATAAAGGATTCGCCTACACGGCCCATAGCCTGCGAGTCAGAAGACACCATGGAAATGATGCCGAGATCATGGAAGATATTCTCTGCGCTCTGAGTCTCGGGACGCACGCGGCTTTCAGCAAAAGCCACATCAGAGGGGATATTGGGATTAAGGTTATGGCAAACCATAATCATATCAAAGAGTTCGGCCTGAGAGTTTATGCCGAAGGGAAGAGTCGGATTTGTTGATGAAGGGAGTACATTCATCATCGAAGCCATCTTCAGAAGGTCGGGTGCGTGACCACCGCCGGCACCTTCAGTATGGTATGTATGGATTGTACGTCCGTCAATAGCCGCGATAGTATCCTCTACAAAACCGGATTCATTGAGGGTATCCGTGTGAATACATACCTGAGTATCAAAATCGTCAGCCACACTCATACAAGTTCGGATAGCACCCGGAGTGGCTCCCCAGTCCTCATGAATCTTAAATCCGCAGGCACCGGCCAGCATTTCAGCTTCAAGATTCTCACGCACTGAGCAGTTGCCCTTTCCAAGCAAACCAACATTGATAGGAAGACCGTCCATGGCCTGCAACATACGCTTGAGATTCCAGGGACCGGCAGTGATAGTAGTGCCATTAGTGCCATCCGTCGGCCCGACACCACCACCTACTAAGGTCGTAATACCGTTGGAGAGTGCATCATAAGCCTGCTGCGGTGAACACATGTGGACATGTCCGTCAATACCGGCAGCAGTCAGAATCATGTGCTCGCCGGAAATAGCGTCTGTAGACGGCCCGGTCACAAGACCCGGAGTGACGCCCTGCATGACATTGGGATTACCGGCTTTACCGATACCGGCAATCTTACCGTCCTTCACACCGACGTCGGCCTTCACCACGCCAAGCACAGGGTCAATAATAGTCACATTGGTAATGACAAGGTCGAGAGAACCCGCTTTGGAGGTGCACTCATTGGCCAGCCCCATTCCGTCACGGAGAGTCTTTCCGCCACCATACACCACCTCATCTCCGTAAACACGGAGGTCTTTCTCAATCTCAACATAGAGGTCGGTGTTGCCGAGTCTAATTTTATCGCCCACAGTGGGGCCGAAAAGCATATTATTTTCTTTACGAGATATGGTTGCCATGGATCAGTCTTTTTTTATTTCGTTCTCAGTATATTCACCATCTGCCTCCTCCTGGGAAACGCACTTATAGCCATATTCCTTCATACGGCGGAAAGCTTCGATTCGCTTGGGATAGAACACGGGAGAATCCTCAAGACCTGTATAGCCGTTGACAAGGTCATCAAATCCAATGACACGCATCTTGCCGGCGTATGACACGAGCTCCACTTCCTTCTCCTCTCCGGCCTCGAAACGCACAGCGGTAGTGGCAGGAATATTCAGATGATAGCCAAATGCAAGAGTGCGATCAAACTCCATGTAGCGGTTCACCTCAAAGAAATGGAAGTGAGAGCCGATCTGCACGGGGCGATCACCGGTGTTGCGAACTTTAATCTTGCGAGTGCGACGATCAGTGTTATATTCAATAGGGTCATCCTTAAGAATCACACCACCTACCGGCACTTCTTCTGCAGGAGTGAATCCAGGTTCTTTAGGAACTGCAATGGGAGGAACTCCGGGATAGACACCTTGAGGAGTCTGGTATCCCTCAGCAGGCTTTATATTTTCTTTCTGGTCCATGTTGCTAACTGTAAAATAGGTTTGACGTTAGGAGAGAGAGGAAAAAATTCACTTGATGGGCTTGTGAATGGATACAAGACGGCTACCGTCAGTAAACACGGCTTCCACCTGGAGAAGCGTGATCATATCGGCTACTCCATCCATAACCTGATCTTTGGTAAGAACCTGAGCAGCAGCGTGCATGACCTCCTCGACCGTCTTTCCCTCACGTGCCATCTCAAGGGCTGCGCTGGTGATATACGCAACAGATTCAGGGTAGTTGAGCTTGAGGCCTTTTTTCAGGCGTCGTTCTGCAATCATACCGACACAAAGGAGGGTAAGCTTGTCTTGCTCTTTGGGAGTAAAATGCATAGTTCTATGATTTTTTAATGAATATACCTTCTGAAAGTCAGTCCGAAAAGAGAAAAATTTAAAGTCATCTACTTATAGAACAAAATCTTTAGGAGATAGTTTTGAACAAATAGAAAAAAATAGGGCAGTCCAAATAGAATATAAGACTCCTCCTCTTCCGGCCACACATAGCAAAAAAACGTTTAGACCCCATCTCACAAAAAGGGATACTCCTTTGGTGAGACGAGGTCATATTTCTTAATATCGTTGATCGGGCCTAAACATGAAGGGGATTGAGAGAGACTACAGAAACCAACACGAGCAGACAGACGGGGTTTACTCATTGATTATACGGCGTGCTCCCAGATAGCGAGGCACATAATATCCCTCATATTCGGAGACTTTAACACCCTTAATACTCGCATGAATGAATTTAAAAGTACCCTTCTCGTTGTCAGCACTCACAACAATTCCTACATGTCCTACATTTCGGCCGGAAGAGCGGGAAGTAAAGAACACAAGATCACCTTTGCGGAGATCGCCCTTCTCTACGGGAGTGCCCTGAGTAAATTGAGTCTTTGAAGAAGGAGAAAGAGTGTAGCCGAATTGGCGATATACATAGCTTGAAAAACCGGAGCAATCAAAAGCTGAAGGTCCTTTGGCTCCATGAACATATCTTTTCCCGATATGCTTATTGGCCTCTTTCAGAAGGTCGCTCACGAGAGCGGACGATTCTGATGAGAGATCTCTTTTCTGCTCGCGGGCCAAAACTTCTCCCCTGACAAAATCCTTGACCACGCTCTTGTCGATTTTCGACTTATGAGCATTGGCAAGCTGAGCTTTATGAGCTTCGGAATGGGCTCTGGACGCTCTTGAGTTAGACTGAGACACACCGCTTACTGAAACGGCTGAGAGAAGAAAGGCTGCAAGAATATATCGTATTTTCATGGGATGACTTTTCTGTTTTATTCGCCAGCGACTCAACGCCCGCGATTTTCGGATACGCAAAAGTAATAAATTTGTTCAATGACTGCAAGCCTATACCTTTAATTATCTTATTTTTTAAGAACAATTAGCATTCAGCACACTATTGCCGCATGTGTGCAATAACGACAGCTCAACTTAGAAATGGGCCGCATAAAACGACATACATAGAGGAAAATACAATATACAAAAACCTACCCTTCTTATTTACATTATAGAGATCCAAAACAGTCAACACTCAACTCCGCTTTTATACATCATACATCACCCGGAATCGGACAATCAAAAACCTGATATCCATACCCCGACTTATTAACACATCATATTAAAAAAATTTTTCTCTATAATCGAAATAATCTCATCCAGGATATATCCAACCTTCGCATCATAAACGAAGAAAGCGTTAGAATCAGAAAATGTTATAAGATCAGGTCAATACTTGTAAGATTATTATTATTTTACTAACTTTGCAAATACAAGACACTTATATAACCTAATAAATCTCAACAGACAATGCACAAAACCGGACTAATTACGTCGGTCGGCATGGCACTGGCAGTCATTATGCCGATCTCTGCGAAAGATCGTGTGACGCATGATCCTTCCTTTACTAACACTGAGAGTATTCTCCACGTATGGAGCTGGAATTTTCCTACTATCGCAGAGAATATGAAGAAAATCCATGACGCAGGCTTCACGATGCTTCAGACCTCTCCGGTGCAGAATTGCTACTCACCGGAAGGAAGTGGCAAAAAGATATTCGACGAGAATGAGACTGAAGGAAACTGGTATTATTACTATCAGCCCACCGACTGGAAGATCGGCAATAACATACTCGGGACTCGCGAGCAGATGCAGCAGATGATGGACTCGGCCGCTAAATATGGCGTAAGAGTTATCGTGGATGTTCTGCCGAATCATACCGCATTTGATGTGGACGCCGTGTCTGACGATTTCGTCAAAGCAGTGGGAGGACGCGACAAGATGTATCACACTCAAGGTCTGCTCCCGGTGCAGGACTACAACGACCGTCTTCAGTGCACACTCTGGGCCTCCGGCGCACTTCCTGACGTCAACACCGAGAATCCCGCATTTCAGAAGTATTATATGGAGTTTGTCAACGACCTTCTGAATATGGGGGTAAGAGGGTTCAGATATGACACAGCCAAACACATTGGCGTGCCTTCAGATCCGGTGGACACACAGGCCGGGGTCAAAGCCAATGATTTCTGGGATGTAGCTACCGGCAGAAAGAGTGTCGGCGGTGTCAAGCTTGCACTCCCCTACGACTCTCTTTTCGTATATGGAGAGGTGCTTCAGGATAGAAATGTGCCCGAGAAGGAGTATGCAGAATATTTTGGACAGACAGCCTCCGGATATGGCCACAAACTTCGGGAGATACTTGAGAAAAGGAGTGCCGAGGGTTATGATCTGCTCGACTGGAATCATCAGGCGGCTCCGGAATATCTTACTACATGGGTTGAGAGCCACGACACATACGCCAACGCCCACGAATCAGCGCATCTGACCGATGATCAGATTCGTTGTGGATGGGTATTCCTCACCGCCCGCCAAAATGGAGTACCCCTCTTCTTCAGCCGCCCGATGGGTTCAACCCGGCAGGCATATTGGGGAGACAACATCCTTGGAGCACGAGGAAATGATGAGTTCTTCCACCCGGAGGTAGAAGCAGTGAATAAATTCCGCACAGCGATGGCCGGTCAGAAAGAGAGTATAACTACCGGCAATAAAGGGGAAGTCATAGTGGTTAGTCGTGGGAATAAAGGGGCCGCCATCGTGAATTTAAGCAAGATCTCCCATAAAATAGACATTCCGACCACACTCAGTGACGGCACTTATCACGACACCGTATATGGCAAAGAATTCAAAGTGAAAAAAGGCAGGCTCACAGGTCTGACAGCCCCTGAGCGCACTTATATCCTCATCAAAAAGTAATAAGAAACTTTTCCGTAGACTTCAAGGATATAATTGAAACAAAAAGGAAAAGCCTCATAACAAGAGTGTGAGGCTTTTCCTTTTTTATGTGTATTGTCAGTAACGAACGTTGATTACATCATGCCGCCCATACCGCCCATGCCGGGAGCTCCACCCATCGGGGGAAGAGGATTTTCTTCCTTCTTATCGGCGATGACACATTCTGTGGTGAGGAACATACCGGCGATGCTGGCGGCATTCTCAAGAGCCACACGAGTCACCTTGGCAGGGTCGATCACACCGGACTCAAAGAAATTCTCAAAAGCGTCAGTACGGGCATTATAGCCATAGTCACCCTTACCTTCCTTCACCTTCTGAACGATAACGGCACCTTCCACACCGGCATTAGCCACAATCTGACGAAGGGGCTCCTCGATAGCACGACGGATAATCGCGATACCAGTGTTCTCATCATCGTTATCACCCTTGAGTTCATCGAGAGCAGGGAGACAGCGGATATACGCTGTGCCACCACCGGGGACAATACCCTCTGCAATAGCTGCACGGGTAGCGGAAAGCGCATCATCCACACGATCCTTCTTCTCCTTCATCTCAACCTCAGAAGGAGCACCGATATAGAGGACTGCTACGCCACCGGCGAGTTTGGCAAGACGCTCGTGAAGCTTCTCCTTATCATAGTTAGAAGTAGTAGTCTCGATCTGAGCCTTAATCTGAGCGACACGGGCAGCGATTGCATCCTTAGAACCGGCACCGTTAACGATAACAGTGCGATCCTTATTGACTGATACCTTCTCGGCAGTGCCAAGGTCATTGACAGTGGCCTGAGCGAGCTGCATACCCTTGATTTCACTGATTACATTGCCGCCGGTAAGGATAGCTATATCCTCCAGCATCTCCTTACGCCGGTCTCCGAATCCGGGAGCCTTGACAGCACAAATCTTCAGAGAACCTCTGAGACGATTGACAACGAGAGTGGCAAGAGCTTCATTATCCACATCCTCTGCGATAATCAGAAGCGGACGTCCGCTCTGAGCCACGCCTTCAAGAACAGGGAGGAGATCCTTAAGATTGGAAATCTTCTTGTCATACAGCAGAATGTAGGGAGAGTCCATCTCACACTCCATCTTTTCGGTATTAGTGACAAAATAGGGAGAGATATAACCGCGGTCGAATTCCATACCTTCCACGATCTCTACCGTAGTCTCCGTGCCCTTAGCTTCCTCAACAGTGATGACGCCCTCTTTCTTCACTTTCTCCATAGCCTCAGCGATAAGACGGCCTATTTCCTCATCATTATTGGCGGAGACACGGGCAACATTCTCAATCTTTGAAATATCATCGTCTACCTCGCGACTCTGAGCACGAATGCCTTCAACCACTTTGGAAACAGCCTTGTCAATACCACGCTTAAGATCCATAGGATTAGCGCCGGCAGCCACGTTCTTCAGGCCTACATTGACGATTGCCTGAGCGAGCACAGTAGCAGTAGTCGTTCCGTCGCCGGCCTGATCACCTGTCTTGGAAGCAACTTCCTTAACAAGCTGTGCGCCCATGTTCTGGAAACGGTCTTCAAGCTCTACTTCCTTAGCCACAGTGACACCATCCTTGGTGATATGAGGTGCACCGAATTTTTTCTCAATGATTACGTTACGACCCTTGGGACCAAGAGTCACCTTGACAGCGTCGGCAAGAGCGTCGACACCTTTTTTAAGCTCCTCACGAGCATTGATATTGAATTTAATTTCTTTTGCCATGGTTCATTTGCGCAGGAATCATACATCCCCGTTCGGAGGAAGTAATAACCCGCGACTTTTTGTGGGTTTCAGTTTTAAATTAAGTTTCAGAGAATGACAGCGAGTACGTCGCTCTGGCGCATCATAAGATACTTCACTCCCTCGAATTCAATCTCAGTACCGGCATACTTGCCATAGAGCACCTGATCATTTTCTTTGAGAGTCATAGGCTCATCCTTAGTGCCGTTGCCTACGGCCAGAACTTTACCCTTAAGGGGCTTTTCTTTAGCGGAATCAGGGATAATGATGCCGCTCATAGTAACTTCTTCAGCGGGACAAGGCTCGATAAGCACACGATCGGCCAATGGTTTGATATTCATCTTATATATATTTTTGGGTTAGAATTTGCAAAACAAGTCACACCGGAAAGAACAAGCAAATAGTGTGCCAAACCAAAAGCATCAGAGTAATTTCACACTTCTTCAACCCGGAAAGTCCACACGCGCATTGAATCTACTTATCTCTCCTTAATGACTCATCTTAAAAACATATAACGAGCCTGAGAGGTTCAAGAGCGTTCCATCTCCTCACGCAGAAAAATGGCTGTATGAGAATCATTTTTCGCTACATCCTCTGGAGTGCCCTCGGCCACAATCCTACCGCCGTCGCGCCCACCCTCGGGCCCCATGTCTATAATCCAGTCGGCAGATTTCACCATGTCGAGATTATGTTCGACCACCAGGACCGTATTGCCCTTATCCACAAGACGTGAAATCACGGCAAGCAACACACGTATATCCTCGAAGTGAAGACCCGTGGTAGGCTCGTCGAGAATAAAAAGAGTACGTCCTGTGTCACGCCGTGCCAACTCCGCGGCAAGCTTAACACGTTGATTCTCGCCACCGCTGAGAGTTGAAGAAGGCTGACCAAGTCTAATATAACCCAAGCCGATATCTTCCAGCACCTTAATTTTGCGTAATATGGCCGGAATCCCCGCGAAGAAAGCACAAGCCTCCGAGACAGTCATTTCAAGCACATCTGCGATAGACTTACCTTTATACCTTACCTCGAGAGTTTCTCTGTTATATCTTTTTCCAAGACATGCTTCACATGGGACAAGCACATCGGGAAGAAAATTCATCTCAATGGTACGATAACCATTCCCCTTACAGGTCTCACAGCGTCCGCCGGCCACATTAAACGAGAATCGGCCGGGCTTATATCCCCGCAATTTTGACTCCGGAAGTTCAACAAACAGCTTGCGAATATCAGCGAAAACGCCGGTATACGTAGCAGGATTTGAACGCGGAGTTCTCCCCAGCGGGGATTGGTCGACTGTGACAACCTTGTCAATATTCTCCAACCCCTCAACGGAATCGAAGGGGAGAGGAGGCTGCATAGAACGATATAACTTCTGACTCAGAATCGGCTGAAGGGTTCCATTGACCAAAGAAGACTTACCGCTACCGCTGACACCCGTGACACAAACGAAGCGACCGAGCGGAAGAGTGAAGTCCACACTCTTAAGATTATGACCCGAAGCACCTTTAATGACTATACTATTCCCATTGCCGGCCCTGCGGGAAGCAGGAATCTCAATTGAATGAGTCCCGTTCAGATAGCCGGAGGTAAGGGTAGAGGCAGCCATCATCTCGCGTGGTGTGCCTTGAAACACCACTTCCCCACCCCTTGATCCGGCACCCGGACCAATGTCAACTATATAGTCTGACTGCTCCATTATGTCGCGGTCATGCTCAACGACAATAACGGAGTTTCCATTGTCGCGAAGCCGGCAAAGAGAATTAATGAGACGACGGTTATCGCGCTGATGAAGACCGATAGAAGGTTCATCCAATATATATAATACGTTGACAAGCTGTGACCCTATCTGAGTAGCAAGACGTATACGCTGACTCTCACCTCCACTTAGAGAGGCACTTGAGCGAGAGAGAGACAAATAATGGAGACCGACATCAATAAGGAACTTCAATCTTGAACGTATCTCTTTCAGAATCTCTTCCGCCACAGAGCGGAACTGAGAAGGCACTCTCTCCTCAAGCCCTTTGGTCCATTGATACAGTTCGCCGATATCCATAGCGCAGACCTCGGCAATATTCTTTCCGTCAATAAGATAGTGACGGGCAATAAGATTGAGTCGGCTTCCGCCGCACTCCGGACAAATGTGACGCGACACAAACTGCCCGCTCCATTTATTGGCCTCAACGCCGGCTTCCTCCTCCTGCTGAAGTTCGATATATTTCACGAGTCCATCAAAACTGCCGTTAAAGGCCGATGTGGATAAAGTGGAATTTCGAATTTCCAGACGGGCGTCAGTGCCATTAAGCATATCATCAAGGGCCTCCGGAGGAAGGTCTTTCACAGGAGTCTTGAGCGTGCAGCCATAAAGTTTGCAGATTGCTTCGAGCTGCCAGAACACAAGAGAATCCCTGTATCTGCCAAGAGGAAGGAAAGCTCCTTCCCTGATTGACTTAGAGGGATCAGGAATAATCTTATCGCGATCCACCTGATTCACATATCCGAGACCCCTACACTTCGGACATGCCCCTTGCGGAGAATTAAAGGAGAAAGAGTGAGGAGCCGGTTCGGGATAAGACAGTCCGTTCTCAGCATCCATCATGGACTGAGAATAATGCGACAGTTCATTGGTATCAGCATCCAACACCATCATTTGCTTATCTCCCTGGCGTAGAGATTCAGATACAGAATCCTGTATGCGCTTAATATCGGTGGACGATGCCCGGAGGCGATCGACCACAAGTTCTATGCTATGATTGCGATATCTATCGAGTTTCAGACCAGGAGTAATCTCACGGACCTCGCCGTCAATCCTTACATGAAGATACCCCTTCTTACGCAGAGATTCGAAAAGTTCGCGATAATGACCTTTACGATTACGGACCAGAGGAGCAAGCATATAAATCTTATGGCCATCAAATATAGATGCCACAAGATCTACGATTCTCTCCACCGTATACTTCTCCATCGGCTTGCCGGAAATATAGCTGACAGGTTGGCCGAGACGCGCATATAACAGACGAAAGAAGTCGAAGATCTCAGTGACTGTTCCGATAGTAGATCGTGGATTTCTATTCACAGTCTTCTGCTCTATACTGATCACAGGACTAAGTCCGGTGATCTTATCGACATCCGGCCTTTCCATTGATCCGAGCAGGTTACGGGCGTAGGCCGAGAATGTCTCGATATAACGTCGCTGCCCTTCGGCAAAGACAGTATCAAATGCAAGCGAAGACTTGCCGCAACCACTAAGACCGGTCACAACCGACAAAGAATTACGGGGAAATCTCACGTCAATATTCTTAAGATTATGCACACGGGCTCCGTAAACTTCCACAGCCTCGGGAGCAATAATTTCCGGCATAGGGCCGCTATTCATATTATTGTTTTTCATAAGTGTTGTTTAAAAAGAATCTTACGACGTGCTTATTCATCCATTGCAGAATCCGATGTAGAAGAATCCCCTTTATTACTACGCAGGATATTAATGTCACCCTTGACATTATACTTCTTACCATCAGACCCCACAGCCTGGATTACGTAATAATAAACACCTGACTTAACCGGTTTGCCGCCACGAGTGCCATCCCAACCCAACGAAGGATCCGCAAAGTGAAACACCTGATTGCCGTATCGGTCGAAAATCCAGCATTTGAATTCAATCAGCGATCTGTAGGCCACCTTCCATTCATCGTTCACGCCATCGCCATTTGGAGAGAATGTGTTAGGACATAGAAGTTCAGAAGCACCGACAGACACAGTATAAGTATCACTGACGGCTTCACAACTTCCATCGGAGTTAGAACCGATATATCGGAGAAAGAATGTCCCTTCATCCATAAAAGTATATTCAAAGTCCTGGACATTGAAGCGATACTCCACATCTTCAAAATTTTCGGATCTTGACATTTGCCACTCGTGATGAAGAACCCCATCCGAAGGATAAGCAAGAAACGAAATAACACATGGAGCACTGCCACCAAGGAGGGTATCGTCTCCTTTTATGAGGTTGGATGCTATCTCTGATTCCGAATTGGAAGAGTCCATATCCGACTCCTGGATGGCCTCCGTATAGGCCTCCACTGCCGACGGAGAGATAACAGAAGATGTGGCGGTCTGAAGCCAGTTCCACTGCTTGAGAAAGATGTCGCCGGACACGGTGAACTCTGTGGGACAAAGAGCTGCCGGCCTGACAGAAATAGTCTCAGGCAGATATTCGTAATGCTGCACGGCCCCAACCTCCTGAAAGAGTTTTTGGTCGGCATTCCATTGCAGAGTAGAATACGCCACTTCAATATCCCTATTGAGCACCTTCTGCTGACCGGAAATTGTATAAAAATGTATTGGTGCCCCTTCCCCCGTCACAGAAAGAAGAGAAGCGTCACAGTCAGATTCCAAAGAAGGTTCAACAGATCTGATCGAGAATCTATGAGGTTTATAATTGACGATCCAGAAGTAGGCCGACCGCTCACCATCCTCAATAATATACCCCTTATCACCCTCGACAACGGGGAGAGTCGAGACATTCCCATCGTAGACAATTCCCGCCACTTCCTCAGCATATCCCCCGCCCATATTGCCATATCTTAGCCAGCGCGGCTGAGAGCCGGAGGTAGAAGTGTAAGACACGGAAACTCCCGCCACATCATACACAACATAAATCTTATCCAATCCGGTAGAACTTTCGGGTGAAACCTCAAGCACCTTTAGTGAGGAGCCATCAAACTTTAGCTCCGCAGCCCGTGCAACTGAAAGGGATGACGAACCGGGAAAAAAGATAGGAGAGAATAGAGCACCAAAACCAACTGAAATTATAGTGAACGATCTTTTACAACGAGGGTTAAGAAGTCCGTTGAAAGTGGGTAGAGTCCATGCCCGATCATGCAAGAAAATATTGGTAAGGGATTGCAAAGCCATATCATTCTATTTGATTAATTATTATAGAACGTAAGAGACTGGCAATTTATTATAATATCATTCTCTGTAATATAATATTATCGACAGCAACCCTTATCTTAAAATTAACATATAAAGGATAATACAACCAACTATAAAGCTATGAAATAATTATAATAAGACAACAATAATATTAGTAATAATCGAACTAATAATGACATTCCAATTCATCCACGAATATTTAAATAGATTCAAATTAAAAATATTATTGAGTCAAAATAGAATTACAGAATATTCTATACAGATTTTTAATAATTACGATAGGAAGTAAACAATATTAATCACAGGTGAATGATGTAATAATAACATCACTAAAAATCACAATTATAGAGGATGTGATTTACAATAATAATCGTAGAATATAGATCAGGGAATTAACTCTAATTGTGAATATAGGATACAAGAAAGAAAACCAAATATTAGAACACAAATATTTCAAAATTTTCAACTCAAGATTACCGAGATATGAGGAGTCGTTTTTGAAATTTTAGATAGGGAATGATGAAGGCTGAAGTATGAAGCATGATTGATGAATGGAAAGCGAGAAGGATAGGTACAAAAAGGTATAAGCACTTAAAGAGAGTTTTGAGGGACAGAACAAGAGGAACGACTCTAAGAGAATGGGAGAGACTCGAAAGAATTCACGAAGGCTTGAAGGTTTCAAAGGTTGAATCATCATAATATATGGTGATCTGGGTCACTTTTCGCGGATTTGCCTTCATATTTTCTATTTGACGCATCAGAGCGATGGTGCGTAAATCATCGTCAAATCCTTTATTCATGCGGTCTGAGGCGCTTAAATCAGGCGAATCTAAGCCATTCAGAATCGATTGAGAACGCATTCCTTTACCCTCGTTGGATAATTCTACATTTTGAGAACCTCGATTTAGCCCCTCAGAAGCACGGACAGAGGAAGAAGGCACAAATCCTTCAGCTCCACTCAATGACTCTCTCCCTGAGACAGTCCCATCTACACCTGCAAAATTATTGGAGGAGCCACCACGCGTGCCTGAGAATCTTTCCGACCCTTCAGATCCGGGATTAGAAAACTCATCATCAATTATAACACTCTCAGACATAGATGAATCCACGGCTATATCCGCATTATGACTCCCATTATTGCCCGAGGAAGGAAGGAACATCTCACCCTCGCCAAACATCAACCAAAGAACATTAAGCTGCGGGAAAACGGCATGAATTTGTCCAATGAGCGTATCACTGATTTTTTTATTACGACCCGAAAGAATAGAGGACATACTCGGTCGAGGGACACCACAACGATCAGCGAGTTGTGAGCTCGAAATTCCAATGGCATCCATAAAGAGTTTTAGACGAATTGCAAAATTTGAGTCATTCATACCATATTCACAATCTAAAATATCAATTTACAAAAGTAATTATAAAAAACGAAACTACCAAACCAATCCAATACAATTTCGTAAATTTACATTTATAAATACAAATCAAAACTCGTCATCTCCAAGTTGGTACGTTTGTAAATTATCAATTAACGTAAATAAAAGCTTTAAGTGACTATTATCATGATTGTTTATATACTTTATAGTCCTATTTGTGGCAATAATTACAGTATACATTAAAAACAAATAAAATAAATCAAGTAATACTATAATCACCTAAGCTAAAATACTAATTTTCAGCTTATTATAAAATACCAAAATAAATGTTAACGGCAATAATTTTCAATTAGAAACCATTCACATTTATACAAATTACAAACTTATATATCTCTATACATTCATATACTGTTTTGTTCCACGAATACATAAATACAAATAGGCCTACATTCTAATATTCGCAATTCAAAACACACCGCAACACTACCAGCCAATTCACAAAATTGAATAAGCTAATTACAGACCTATAGAGCATCGGTAATAAATAGAACAATAGTGTTCTCCCCTACTCTATCGGGAATTTAGGATGGACCGACACATCGATAGGAAACGAAGAGCCCGCTTGAGTATAGAATTCTAAATTGAGAGAGGATCATACCTCGAGTTTATGATTCAGACACTCTAAGCGGTTTAGAATTTAAAATACCCGTGGAGTTTTCCGAATCATGATTTACGATACAAAATAAAGGGGCTAAATCGCGATGATTTAGCCCCTATTATATTGATTTACATTTACATACACATCGAACTCCACCTCTGGTTTACATTTTCAAATAGAGTTTTATACTGTAAATGCGAATAAGATGAACCTTTTACCCTGTATTATCCTTCAATCATTCCTCCTGTCATATATGACAATGGTCAACTTCCGTAATTCAGTCTAAGAGAAGAGACATGTGCATCGGAATAGGCGGAAGTCCAAAAGCTAAACCTATGGCATCCTCTCCATCCTCTCTTCTCCGGAACAATAGCGATTGCAACTGCTGTTCGGAGAGGATTACCGGAAATGGGAATTTGGGATTCTCCATCTTCTCACGGAACTTCTCTTTTGATAAAGAGTCAATCTTCAGATTTTCCCCATTGAACGAATAACTTAGAATATTACCGATTTTAGAGTCCCTCACGAAAATCGAAAATTTTGAATCACTCCTGCTCTTGGTAAGAAATTTCAGAAAATCAGAAATGTCCAAAATTCGGGCTAAACCATACATACGGGTATTTACGGAGGCAATAGATTCTACTCTCTCCGTCTTATTAATGGTTGGCACCATGGGCACTCCTGCTGAAGCACCTCCATAATATATGTCGCTCAACCCAAGCCGATCTGTCTGGTCCGGGAATAGAGTAACTTCCAAAGACAAATCAGGCCATTTACGGGTAACCTCATGAAGCAGTCTCAATCGAGAACCTTCATCAGAATAGTAGATTCTTCTTACAGAAATTGTCTTTTCGGAAATATAAATAAATCCGGAGGCACATATCTTATTTTCATCATTGGCAATGATCAATATATGTCCACCTCCATTCATGCAATCTCTGATGACAAGCATCAAATCCTTAGGCGAATGAACAAGAGAAAGCGACACTCCGGAGGCCTCAGAAACTCTTATAAAATCATAAAAAGTATCGAAGGAAATATCATGACTATCAGTCAATCTATTTTCAATATTTTCATGCCTAAGTTTTAACGTATCTGTCTCATTATATATGACATCATCTGAACCATTCAGATGAGTATTTAGACCTGAAAAATAATGATAGTTCTCCCGATTAATTTCCGCGAATTCCCTACTTGAATCCGGGATAATAATCTCCCCTTTGAAGTTAGAAAACCCTATATTACAACCTTCATTTCCAGTCACACCGGATTCATGTCCACAATCATCAGAAAAATCATCTTCACTTCTGGAATCATGACTTATCTTATCATAAATAAATCCCTTAAAAAAGGCGTTCAAATCGGAATATGAATCAAGAGAATAGGCTTTGGATTTTTCAAAATGTCGTAGGAGATCGGTGTGTAATTCAGGTTCGAACTTACCAATCCAATTTACGTAGTCCCTATAGAAACTATGTCCCGCCGTATAGCGATTGATAATGGTTCTGAAGGCGGGTGAAAATCCCCTGTCACTGTAGTATCTGACAAGACCCTCGTCTGCCGGAATAAGGAATGTAAAGGAGAAGCCCAACCGGCGTGCTCTTTCATTAATTTCCTCAATCATATCCGACATGATACCTTTCCCTCTACACTCCTTCTTAGTAGCAAGCCC
>JAAVFY010000031.1 GCA_014800515.1 Bacteroidales bacterium | reverse complement strand
CGAGCTGCTGGATTCCATGACAGATCGGGAGAAGGATATATTATGTTGTGTTGCAAAAGGATTATCAAATAAAGAAATTGCTTCACAGCTATTTATATCTATTCATACTGTAACTACATATCGCAGAAATATCTCTGCTAAACTTCAGATACATTCAACTGCTGGACTCACAGTTTTTGCCATACTCAATGATTTAGTTGATATAAAAGATGTAAACCCTCATAGAAAATAGTATTCAAAAGCAACCCGAAGTCACATTATTTATCCATTCTTTCAGGAAATCGCTAATTTTGCAGTTGCCAGTTGAGAGTAGATTTGAGAGTAGATTAATGAGCGGTGATTATATCATTGAAGAATTGATTGAAGAACTCAGGGAGAAGTCATTAGGTAAGAGTATAATTGATTCTTGCTCTGATCTGTCTCGGGATCTCTACCCCAAAATCCAACTAAAGCAAGAGAGAATGGGAAGAAATGTGGATACTTAGTTAATATTCAACATTTTATATATCCAGTCATTGAATTGTCATAAAATTTTTATTACCTTTGCGGAATAAAATACCAGAAACTCCATTAAATTCTCTTTTTGACATGAATAACTATAATTATCCCCCTAAATACCCTAACCCTCAGGGGCCTCCTCCCTCCAGTAACATGGTGTGGGCCATACTTACCACTATTCTTTGCTGTCTCCCGTTTGGAATCGTGGCCATTGTCTACGCTTCCAAAGTGGATGGCTACTGGTATGCCGGCAATTATGAGGCTGCTTATGATGCCTCCAACAAAGCCAGAAACTGGTCGATCGCCGCAGCCGCCACAAGCTTCGGTATCACTCTGATATACTTGGCGTGTATGCTGATATGGGGAATCAGCATCGGATCGCTGGAGGCTCTCAGCAATCTCAGTTAACTCCTCCTCCCCTCTAACCATACATGTTCACACCCGGCCTACACACCCCGCCGAGTGTGAACATGTATGGTTTTTTAACCCTTTCCAATAAGTAGCCAAGAACAATTAATAATATGATAGATGCGCGATAATTTTGAGACAGGTTGGCCGCGGAGCGAAGGAGCTTNGCGAGCTAAGCGACTGAGTGACAAGGTCAAGATGANAAAAATTAGCCGCATATATCATATTAAGATACTTTCAAAGCNACTGAGTTATTATATAGTTTAATTTTTCTTAGCTACTTAGCTACTTATCTTTATTCATATACTTATCAGTCCATACGACGTTTTAATATACACACTCTAATTCTTATTTTCATGTCTATTCTTGATTGCCATACTCATCATCCTGCACCACAGCCACAGGGGATAATCTCGCTTANCCCTACTGATTATGCTGAACTTAAGGCTGCCGGAGGTCTATTGCCGGAGCAGGCTTATTCTGTCGGTATTCATCCCTGGACCACATTGGATTCTCCCTCTCCTGAGGTGTGGGAGGCTTTGGAATCGGCTGCAGCTGATCCGCAGGTGGTGGCTATTGGTGAGGCGGGCGTAGATCTCCTGAAAGGTGGGCCTATGTTCCGACAGTTGCAGGTGCTCAAACGTCAGATAGAGCTAAGCGAGAGCTGTGCCAAACCTCTTATCCTACATGACGTGAAGGCTCATGATATTCTCGTGGGTCTTAAACGCGATCTTCTTCCTGCCCAACCCTGGATCATACATGGATTTCGTGGCAAACCTTCAGTGGCGACAATGTTCCTGAACGCGGGTATGTATCTCTCGTTTGGTGAGAAATTCAACCCTGACTCACTTACTGTTGTGCCGGCTGACCGGCTGCTTGCCGAAACGGATGAATCATCTCTTTCGATTGAAGAGATTATCGCTGCTCTCTCTGCTGCCACCAAACGTAATCTCTCTACGGAAATTGAAGCTAACACTTCTGCTGTATTCTTGTCCTAATTATTCACATTCTTTCCCCCTCTCTCCTCTGTAAGTCAAAGTGAAAGATCGTATCAGGAAATATATGGAGTTCATAGGGCGGCACCGGTTTGTATGGTTCTGGCTCTTTCTGGTGAGTGTGTGTTCTCTTGTGGATATTCCGCAAAGTCCGGTCTTCGGTATCCCGCTGTGGGGTCAGATAGTTTATGTGATTTTCGTCGGATGCTTCAAGGCTTTGGTACTTCTCTCCCTCGCTTATCCTCTGTTGACACAGCGAAAACTCCTTCCTCTTTTCCCGATTCTCTTCGGTCTTTATACACTCTTGGCTCTGGTCAATGTAGTGACCTCGGGTCTCTATGGAATGGGTATCACACGTAAGCTTATCCTTATATTCGCACAGACCACTCCGGACGAAACGGCCGGATTCCTTCCGGGTCTAATCGACAATATATTATCATTCTTTTCAACTACTACCCCCTACCTCATCCTGCTCTTCATCCTGCTCTCTTTCTTTGCTCTCCGGCATATCTCCTCTCGGGCGGCTGCTCTCTGTGCTATTGTGCCTTCACTGGCGGGTGCTGCTCTCTGTATCGTCTTCTGCACATCCTTCTCGTCGGGTCGTTCGGCCCATCTGCTCTCGGCCCGCATCGTGAAATATGGACGGGAAGTCCTGAACGGCAACCGGGAATATGAGGAAATGCTGGCTCACCGGAAACCTCTTCCGTATAAAGAAAGCGTCAGCAGTCTTCATCTTGCCGACGAGGTGATTGTGGTAATAGGTGAATCCGCTCATCGCAACCACCACTCTCTATATGGCTATCCTCTGCCTACCACTCCCTCTCTGGACAGTCTCGCCTCTAATCTTTTTATTTTCTCAGATGCCATCGGTTCCTCAATGGCCACTGCAGGAAATATGGAAAGAATACTCTCTTTCAAAGAGGATGACGACTCTTTTGGAGATGGCCTTGAGTATCCTTTGGTCATTGACCTTTTCAATGCGATGGATTATCACACTTATTGGCTCTCCAATCAGGAACGGACAGGCTCCGTAAGCAACACCTCGGGGGTGATGGCCATGAATGCCGATGTAATAAGATATGTGGGAGCGGATAATTCCGAGGATGTGCTTTCGCTACGATATGACGGTGCTCTTCTGCCTTATCTCGGCATGGCGCTCAAGGATAAGGAGCGGTATAAGCTTATATTCCTTCATCTGTTGGGTTCCCATGTGGAATATAAATCCCGTTATCCTAAAGAGTATGGCGTATTCAGTGCCGACGATGAGTTCAGCACTTTTCATTTCAGATGGCTTGACCAAAAGAAAGCTGCCCGCAGGGCGGAATATGATAATTCCATACACTACACTGACAGCCTGCTCGGACAAATCATCGGAAGAACCTCCCTAAGCAGCCGTCCGTCACTGGTGATATATTTCTCCGACCATGGAGAGGAGGTCTACGACAATAGCTCTTTCTCCGGACGCAACGAGAATACGGTGCAGGTGCCTTTCATTATCTATGCCAACCCTGCTTACCTCGCACGTAATCCTCAGAAGGCCGATGAATTAAAAAAGGCTGTCGACAGACCTTTGTCGACAGCCAATTTCGTGCATATTTTAATCAATCTCACCGGTGGCGGTTACTTCTGCTACGATCCGGCCTTAGATGCTCTTTCCGATCAATTCCGGGTGCGCCCGCGCCATGTGGACGAACACATCTGGTCCGGTGATACCCGGCTGTCAGCTCGTTAATTCTCACCATCCTCCTCCGCAAGTTTGTTGGCCACTGCCACTGCCTTGGTGATATGATCACAGATACAGGAGGAAGGTATCAGCCTGTCTATATGTGCCTCGTGGAGAGCATGACTTACGTGGGGCTGCACTCCGGAGAGCACGATACGTATCCCCTCTCGATGTGACGACTGAATAAGAAGTTCAAGGTTGTGGATACCGGTAGAATCAATGAACGGCACTTTACGCATTCGGATGATACGCACCTTCGGACGCTCATGCGGCGCACGTCTCACCACTTCGTCAAACTTTGTGGCTGCACCGAAGAAGAACGGACCGTCAATCTCATACACAGACACTCCCTTGGCAAGATTCAGCACCTCATGTGTGGCAAGGTCGGTGCCGTCGGTGGCATCAAGTTGCTCGCCATACACTCTCACCGTGGTGTTTTCCATGACACGGCGCAGGAAGATCAGCACTGCCAGCAGCATACCGATCTCTATAGCGATCGTAAGGTCAAGTATCACAGTCAAAAGGAAAGTGACGATGAGCACCCAGATGTCTCCCATCGGATTGCCGGCCATACCCACGATTGTGCGCCAGCCGCTCATATTATAGCTCACCATGATAAGAACCGCCGCCAGACACGACATCGGCACAAGACCGATGAGCGGCATAGCAAAGAGGAAAATCACTGTCAGCACCACCGCATGAATCACTCCGGCCACCGGAGTGACGCCGCCGTTGGTGATATTAGTCATGGTTCGTGCTATGGCACCCGTCACAGGAATACCGCCGAACAACGGCACCGCTATATTGGCTATGCCCTGTCCCATCAGCTCCGTGTTGCAGTTTGTTCGTCCGCCGGTGACACCGTCTGCCACAGTGGCACTGAGAAGCGACTCTATCGCACCAAGCATTGCGATTGTGAAGGCCGATGGCAGAAGAAGCCTTACAGATTCCATATTGAGTCCTACAGGATGCGGTGCGGGCAGGGAGGCTTCAAGCACTCCGAAACGGTCGCCGATGGTCTGCACGCCTGTCAGTCCGCAATATTCTCGCAATATCCATACCACTACACTCACAAGCACAATGGCAGTCAGCGCGCCGGGAATTCTCTGCGAAATCTTAGGTGTGAAAATGATGATCAGCAACGAAACCAAGCCCACTATGGCCGTAGCCAGATTGGCTGATGCGAAATTACGGATATACACTCCCCACTTGCCGATGAAATCACCGGGCACCTTCTCCTGAATGTCAAGACCGAAGAAGTCAGGCATCTGTGTTGAGAAGATGGTCAGGGCGATACCGGCTGTGAAGCCTACCACTATGGGATAGGGTATGAACTTTATGACCGTGCCGAGCCTGAACAATCCCATCAGGACAAGGATACAGCCGGCCATGAACGTGGCGATTGCCAGTCCGGAGAGTCCGAACTGCTGGATTATGCCGAACACTATCACGATGAAGGCTCCGGTGGGTCCGCCTATCTGCACACTGTTGCCGCCGAGGGCCGACACCAGAAAACCGCCTATGATGGCCGTGATAAGACCCACAGCAGGAGTCACACCGCTGGCTATACCGAACGCGATGGCCAGCGGAAGCGCCACGATACCGACTACGATACCGGCCACAAGGTCTTTCTTAAACTTAGCTCCTGAATAATTCTTCAGGGCATCTATCAAAGCCGGATGAAAATCGGGCTTGGGAAATGATTTGATTTTGGTACTCATGCGTTTTTAGGAGTCTTGTTGCCTTTGGAGGAAAGGGCCGAAAGGCCAATCAGGGCGCACAATGCCAACAGCCCGGCGCCGGTATAGAAGATTGCTGTCAGGGAGGTGGCGTCTGCCATAAGGCCCCAACCTCCGGATGCTATCGCTCCGCCTACGGCAAGCGCGATCGACATCATGGCATAGATACGCGCATAACTGCGCGAACCGAACACCTCGCGTGTCAGCATCGCGGTCTGCACTGTCACTCCGGCATACGCCCATCCGAAAAGGAATGCCCCTCCGAAGATAAGCATCAGGGCGTGCGAACCGAATATCATGAGCAGCAACCCTAAACCTCCCCCAAGTGTCGTCACCAACACTCCGAGCCGGCAGTTGCGATCGTTGATATAGCCGAGCACAAGCTTGCCCAGCGTCACGCCGGCCATGGCGGCCGAGGCCGCATACGAGGCCTGCTCGAGTGTGAATTCCAATGAAGTCACATATTTCGGAATGAAGAGATTGAGCGTTGAGATGCCCATCATGAGGAAAGAGAACAATATCAGCGAATAGAACACAGGCATCTTCACAGCATGCGAGTATTCTATGCCGGACACTGACGCGGAAGATGACCCTCCGGCTTTTTCCTCAGATTCTTTCGCTCCAAACGGCAACAATCCCTTGTCAGAAGGCCAGTCGCGGAGAAATGCGTAGAGCAGCGGAGTCACGACAAAAAGCAGCAACCCTGCGAAACAACAGTAGGCAACCCTCCATCCCCATTCAGTGATAATCCAGGCCGCGATAGGATTGAATATCATTCCTCCGATGCCGGAGGCCGCGCTGCAGACTCCGATCAGCAGACCCACCTTCGTGCGAAACCAGCGGTTGACAAGCGTAGGAAAACTCAGATAGAGCAGAAACGCAAGCGTGCAGCCCATCACTGCTCCCGAGGCATAAAACTCCCATACGTTGTCAAAGAAGGCCATTGCCAGATATGTCAATCCCATTATCGCACAGCTCGCCGTGAAAAGCAGACGCGCGCTCATGCGCTCTATCATTCTTCCGGCAAGGGGCAGCATCAGCGACGACGCCACATACATCACCGACATATAGATGCCGAACTTTCCGACCGACACCCCTATGGCCCGGCTCACCGGCTCATAGAATATACCGGCACAACTGAAACTCAACCCCACATTGACTCCCATCATCAGACAGCAACACGCCACGATGATAAACCCGTAGTGCATCTTTCCTGCCGTCCCTCCGGGAGGGGAAGAAGTGATCTTGCTCATATAATTTATCTATTTTGTATGACTTGGACGTTGTTTTTATTTCTTTATGAAGTTATCTGATCTTTTTCCTTTTACGGATTTATTCTTATCGTAAAATAGGAAAAAGCTGACACCCGTATCCGGTTAGAAAATGCAAAATTACAAAAATTTTCATAAGTGACTTCCTGCCACTTTCTTTACCCTCTCGCTTTCCCCCTCAAAAACTTTTTGTTATAAAAAATAATTTGTAATTTTGGCATCTATTGCCGGATCATTCCTATCCGGCATACACAGCGGGGTGTGATGTCCATCCGGTTGCCCCGCCAAACATGAAAGAAGATAAGTAGCTAAGAAAAATTTATGATGTGACAGGTGCGCTACAAGGTCAGAACGGTCAAGATTAAACGTAGACATCATGTCAAGATATTTTTTTCAAAGCTACCCGGTCATTATATCGTTTAATTTTTCTTAGCTACTTATGGCTCATAAGTATGACTATCTCGTGATAGGATCCGGCATCGCCGGCATGAGTTTCGCACTCAAAGTGGCAAAAAAAGGAAGAGTGGCTATTATTTGTAAGACCACTCTTGAAGAAGCCAACACGTATTTCGCCCAGGGAGGAGTGGCGAGCGTCACCAACCTTGAAGTCGACAACTTCGACAAGCATATCGAAGACACTATGATTGCCGGNGACTGGCTCAGCGATCGCAAGGCCGTTGAGAAAGTGGTCAGAAATGCACCCTCTCAGATCCGCGAACTTATCGACTGGGGTGTTAATTTCGACAAAAAGGAGAACGGCGATTTCGATCTCCACCGCGAAGGCGGCCATTCTGAATTCCGCATTCTCCATCACGCCGATAATACCGGAGCCGAAATACAGACCAGCCTCGTGGAAGCTGTGAAGAGCAACCCCTCTATCGACATCTTCGAACATCATTGTGCTGTGGAGATTATCACTCAGCACCACCTCGGAAAGATTGTCACCCGACGCACTCCCGACATCACTTGCTACGGCGCGTATATCCTTGATGAGGAATCAGGAAAGGTAGAGACATTTCTCGCCCGTNTCACCGTAATGGCTACAGGTGGTATCGGCGCTGTCTACACNACCACCACTAATCCTCTCATCGCCACCGGCGACGGCATCGCTATGGTGTATCGTGCAAAGGGCACTGTCAAGGATATGGAATTCATTCAATTCCATCCCACGGCATTATATCATCCCGGCGACCGCCCCTCATTCCTCATCACCGAGGCTATGCGCGGATATGGAGCTGTGCTCCGTAATCTTGACGGTGAGGAATTCATGCACAAGTATGATCCACGTCTCTCGCTCGCACCACGCGACATTGTGGCACGTGCCATTGACTCTGAAATGAAACAGCATGGCACCGACCATGTATTTCTTGACGTCACCGGAAAGGATCCGGAGGAGACTCGTCGCCACTTCCCGAATATATATGAGAAATGCCTCTCGCTCGGCATCGACATAACACGCGACATGATTCCCGTCGCCCCGGCTGCCCACTATCTCTGCGGCGGTATCGATGTCGACCTGAACGGAGAATCCTCAATCCATAGACTCTATGCCATCGGAGAGTGCAGCCGAACAGGTCTCCATGGTGGCAACCGCCTCGCCTCCAACTCGCTGATAGAAGCTGTAGTATATGCTGATGCCGCCGCCCGGCATGCCACTGCTCATGCCCATGAATATGAACTCCGCACCGATGTCCCTGACTGGAACGACGAGGGCACCGCTCATCCCGAAGAGATGGTCCTCATCACACAATCGGTGAAAGAGGTGAATCAGATAATGGGATATTATGTCGGCATCGTCAGAAGCGACCTGCGTCTCCACCGCGCCTGGAATCGTCTCGACATCCTTTATGAGGAGACCGAGAAACTTTTCAAGGTCAGCAAACCCACTCGCGAATTGTGNGAACTCCGAAATATTATTAATATCGCCTACCTGATTATGCGTCAGGCTATGGAAAGAAAGGAAAGCCGCGGACTTCACTTCACTATCGACTATCCGCGCAAGGACTCGGTGGAAAAAAGCGGCAAAAACTGACATACACGTAATACCACATCCTGCAAAATGACTTTCAAAAAAATATTGAGTTGCTCTCTCTCCGCTGCAATACTCTCGGGGGCTGCCGTTTCCACCTTTGCCGCCAAAGAGAGCCACGACGCCTCTTTGGGACGTAATCTCACGGTTTTCAATTCCATCGTTAAGGAACTGGAATCCAATTATGTCGATTCCATTCCGGTTGAAGACAGTTTCCAACGTGCCATCTACGGCTATCTTTCCACTCTCGATCCCTATACACAGTATTTCGCACCTGATGATAAGGAGACTCTCAAAATGCTCACCACCGGCACCAGCTTCGGAGGCATAGGCACCTATCTGCTCGAGCGCGACAGCTCCACTTATATCCGTCAGCCTATGGCTGANACTCCCGCTGCCAGAGCCGGCCTGCGTGCCGGCGACAGAATCATGCGTATCGACTCTATCGATGTGTCGCACATGGGTTCGGCTGATGTCACAAAAGTGCTCCGTGGCACTCCCGGCACATCTGTCACGATGGAGCTGCTCCGCCCTTACACACCCGACAGCATTGTCACTATCTCGCTCGAACGTGTCAAAGTCGAGCAACCGAGCGTCCCTTATTCCGGCATCGTGGGCAATGCGGGCTATATCGCCCTTAATCAGTTTATTGAAAAGACTCCCAGAGAGGTGCGCGATGCCCTGGAGGCTTTCAAGGATAATCCTGACGTGAAATATATTGTCCTTGATTTGAGGGGCAACGGCGGAGGTCTCGTTGACAGAGCTGTAGAGGTGGCCGGCAATTTCTTGCCAAAAGGCACAGAGATCGTGCGCACCCGCGGACGCGATGCCGCCTCGGAAAAGATATATAAGACTCTGCGCTCCCCTCTATTCCCTGACATACCGCTATTTGTGCTTATCGACGGCGGCACAGCCTCCTCGGCTGAAATTGTAGCAGGAGCAATGCAGGATCTCGACCGAGCTGTCCTCATCGGCTCAAGAAGCTTCGGCAAAGGGCTCGTCCAGGGCACTCGCCAACTTCCCTACGATGGCTTGATGAAGGTCACCGTGGCTAAATATTATCTCCCCTCCGGACGCCTTATACAAGCCGTAGACTATTCTCGCCGCAACGAGGACGGATCCGTATCACGAACCCCGGATTCGCTCGCCAACGTCTTCAAGACTCTCCACGGACGCGAAGTCCGCGATGGCGGCGGCCTGAAACCTGATGTCGAGATTGACTGGGGCAAAAACTCCCGCCTCCTCTATAATGCTATGACCGACCACTGGATTTTTGACTTCGCCACAAAATATGCCTCCGAGCATCCCACAGTGCCAAGCCCGGAGGAGTTTGTGGTAACGGATGAAATATATGAGGAGTTCAAGAAAAGCATCGACCCTGATCGTTTCAAGTATGATAAGGTGTGTGAGGATCTGGTGAAGCAGCTTAAGGAAGTAGCCACCTCCGAAGGATACATGAATGACGAGACTGAAGAAGCGTTCGCCTCCATCACAAAACTACTCACTCATAATCTNGACAAAGATCTGGACACNCACCGTGATGACATATCTGAATATATCGCCACAGAGATAATGGAGCGGTATTATTTCGAACCGGGAAGTATNCGCCAACGCCTCAACACTGATCCGGCTTTCAAAAAGGTGGAGGAGATTATGTCGACTCCCGGAAAATACAAAGATATGTTGAAATGACGCTCAAAGAAGCTTGTGCTCTTTTCGCTTCGGCGAAGATGATAAAGGAGGTGGAGAAGACTATTTCTTCACCTGCTTCTCTTTCTTCCGCAATCCTCGGATTGGAAGGAAGTGCCATCGCTATGCTCCTCGCCTCTTTAAAGAAGATAAAATCTCCGGTTCTGGTCATTGCCGACGATATGGACGCCGCCGGATATCTTTATCATGACTTATGTCAGATTGAAGGCCCGGAGGCTGTGGCAATTATGCCGAGTGGATTCAAGCGCGACATCAAATATGGTCAGGCCGACCTCCCTAATCGGATTCTGCGCACTGAGACTCTNGCTGCCTGGAACTCCTCTGCCACCCTGCGATGGGTGGTGAGCTATCCGGAAGCTCTGGCCGAGAAGGTGCCTCCCCATGAGAATATCAGGAAATCATCTCTTTCTCTGAAAGTAGGCCAACGCCTCCAACTCTCCGACGTAATCGCGCGTCTGCGCGACCTCGGATTCAAGGAGACTGACTATGTCTACGAACCGGGCCAATTCGCCCGAAGGGGATCTATTCTTGACGTATATTCTTTCTCCGCCGATCTCCCTTTCCGAATCGACTTCTTCGATGATGAAATAGACTCCATACGTCATTTCAATATCGAGACTCAACTCTCGGAGGAAAAAAAGGATTCAGCCGATCTTTTCCCTTCCGTATCGGAAGGGAGCGAGCAGGGGATATCAATGCTCGAATATGTGGCCGATGACACCATCGTATTCTGCCAATCGCCTTCATGGCTGCTTTCAAGAGTGGAGGCTATATGCGGCGAGACACTGTCTGAAGCTGTCGCCATCACTGAAGAGGGAGATCCGGATGCCATGCAAAAGGTGGTTGACTTCGATAAATTCCGACAGAGATTCATACAACTGCGCCGGGTCATCTACGGCCACCGTGCTGACACCGATCCTATCAAGCAGACTTCGGACAATATCCCCTCTGTCTCTCTCAAATGTTCGCGCCAGAGTCTCTATCATAAGAATTTCGACCTCATCGCCGAATCTTTCGGCCGATTTATGTCTGAAGGCTATCGCATATTGCTCCTCTCGGATTCGCCCTATCAGGCAGAGAGACTTCGATCCATATTCGAAGATAGGGGNGACAAAATCTCTTTCTCCCCTGTCGACCGGACTCTCCACGAAGGATTTGTTGACCATCTGTCGCGTGTTTGCTTCTTCACCGATCATCAGATTTTCGATCGCTTTCACAAATATTCTCTTGGCAGCGACCGTGCACGCTCCGGAAAACTCGCACTCAGTCTCAAGGAACTCTCGCAGATTGAACCCGGCGATTTTATTGTTCACGTAGACCATGGCATCGGTCGGTTCGGAGGTCTCGTCAAGACGGATGTCAATGGACATCCGCAGGAACTCATCAAACTCCTTTACCAGAATGATGATATACTTCTTGTGAGTATCCATGCTCTTCATAAACTCTCCAAGTATCGCGCAAAGGACGGTGTGCCGCCAAAAATCAACAAACTCGGCACCGGCGCATGGAATCGTATCAAGGAGAAGACCAAATCCAAACTTAAGGACATCGCACGCGATCTTATCAAGCTTTATTCCGCCCGTCAGGAGGAAAAAGGATTCTCTTTCTCTCCTGATTCCTACCTGCAGCATGAATTGGAAGCATCCTTCATCTATGAGGACACTCCCGATCAACTTAAGGCTGTGGAAGCTGTCAAGCGTGATATGGAGTCGCCACGCCCAATGGACCGTCTTATCTGTGGAGATGTGGGCTTCGGCAAGACAGAGATCGCCGTCAGGGCTGCCTTCAAGGCAGCCGCCGATTCAAAGCAGACTGCTGTCTTGGTGCCCACTACTGTTCTGGCCATGCAGCATTACCACACTTTTGCCAATCGTCTTAAAGAACTCCCTGTGAGAGTAGACTTCCTATCCAGAGCCCGCTCTGCCAAGGAAACACGCCAGGTGCTCGCTGATCTCGCCGACGGAAAAATAGACATTCTTATCGGCACTCACAAACTAATCGGAAAGAATGTGAAATTCAAAGATCTTGGTTTGCTTATTGTCGATGAGGAACAGAAGTTTGGTGTGGCCGTCAAGGAGAAACTAAAACAATTGAAGGTGAATGTGGACAGCCTCACTATGAGTGCCACCCCCATCCCGCGCACTCTGCAGTTCTCGCTGATGGGCGCGCGCGACCTTTCTTCTCTCAACACCCCCCCGGCCAACCGCCACCCTATCGTCACCACTGTCTCGGCTTTCGATGATGATGTGATTAAGGATGCCGTAGGATTCGAATTGAGCCGTGACGGTCAGGTGTTCTTTATCTCCGACAGAATAGCCGATCTCGATGTCATTGAATCGGCACTGCGTAGGCTCGTGCCGGGAGTGAGAATTGTAAAGGCTCACGGCCAGATGCCTCCGGAACAGCTCGAAAAGGCTATTCTCGACTTCGCGGCTCATGACTACGACGTGCTTCTCTCCACCACAATCGTGGAGAACGGTATCGATATGCCCAACGTCAACACTATCCTCATCAACCATGCCGATCATTTCGGCCTCAGCGAACTCCATCAGCTACGTGGCCGTGTGGGACGCAGTTCGCGCAAAGCCTTCTGCTATCTCCTTGTCAGTCCCGGCAAGACTCTCACTCCTGTGGCACGCCGGCGTCTGCAGGCCATAGAATCTTTCTCCGACCTGGGCTCTGGCATCCATATCGCCATGCAGGATCTCGACATTCGCGGCGCGGGCAATCTCCTCGGAGCCGAACAGAGCGGATTTATCGCCGACCTCGGTTATGAGACTTTCCAGAAAATTCTCAAGGAAGCTGTCATGGAGATCAAGACTGAGGAATTCGGTGACACATTCACAGATGTCAATGCCGGCGAAGCGGAGGAATTCACCACCGACTGTCTCATAGAAAGTGATCTCGAATTGCGCCTTCCCCCTTCCTACGTGCCTCAGGAGAAGGAACGAATATCGCTCTATCAGCAACTTGATAATCTTGATTCTGAAGAACAGATAGAGATGTTCCGCGATCAGTTGCGCGACAGATTCGGTGCGATTCCCGATGTGACCGAGGAATTGGTGAAAGTTGTGTCAATGCGCCGCGAAGCGCGCCGGCTCGGCGTGGAGAGAGTGGTGCTCAAGGGAGGAAAGATGCGTCTCTTCTTCGTCAACGCAGATAATAAGGCTTATTATAATTCGCAGGCTTTCGGCAGGGTTCTCGCCTTTATCAGTGAGTTTCCGCGTCGATGCGTGTTGCGCTCATCTGATGGCAAGAATTCTCTGCTCATCCATAAAGTACGCAGCGTGTCGGAGGCTCTGGAGGTGCTGCAAAGCATCAAGGAAAAAAATCCTGTATGATGGCTCCGGATACACTCGCCGAACATAGNGCTCCTCACCTTTCATCTCCTGTCGGACGGTTTGCACCCTCCCCCACAGGGAGGATGCACCTCGGCAATATTTTCACTGCCCTTATCTCGTGGCTGTCTGTGAAAAAACGTAGTGGAAAATGGATTCTACGTGTCGAAGACCTTGACCCGCAGAGGTCGCGTCCGGAATATGAAAAGATGATTGAAGACGATCTTCTCTGGCTCGGACTGTCATGGGATGAAGGCGGTCTTGACGAAAAAGGACCAAACGCCCCTTATCTTCAGAGCCGGAGCCATGAATTCTATCAGCAGGCTCTTGACAGACTCATCAAAATAGGCCACGTCTACCGCTGCACATGCCGACGGGCCGACCTACACGCCCCCGGAGCCCCTCATGCCTCCGACGGACGCATCGTATACAACGGTCATTGCCGTCCTGCCTCACTCTCTTCTCTCGCCTCGCAGCAGGCCAAGATACCCCCTGAGTCTCTAAATACTCCCGGTGCCTTGCGCCTATACGTGCCCCCGGAGACAATCACATTCTCCGACACACTCTATGGCACACAGAAAATNCGGCTCGACACCGAATTTGGAGATTTTCTCCTTCANCGTGCAGATGGTGCATGGGCCTACCAACTGGCAGTCGTCGCCGATGATGCCCGCATGGGGGTGACGGAAGTTGTGAGAGGCCANGATCTACTCTCNTCCTCAGCACCTCAGATATTCCTATACCGTCAATTAGGATTGCAAGTACCCGCATTCGCCCATGTCCCACTTCTATGCGCCGCTGATGGCCGACGTCTTTCCAAAAGGGATGCCGACCTCAGTATGGAGACTCTACGCCGCAATTTTTCACCCGAAGAACTCACCGGACGACTCGCTTTCCTTGCCGGTCTCTTACCCGAACCCCTGCCAATTACCCCGACCGACCTACTCCCTATCTTCTCATGGGATAAGATTCCCCGTTCGGAATGTCTGCTCATCCACACCTGAAACAGACAAAAAGCCAAAATCATAAAAAANTAGAGAAAGATATGCCACAAAAGCATATCCTTCTCTGTTTTAAAATATCTAATCTCTAAAATCTAAAAATCTTATTTGATTTTGCTCTGAATAGCCTCGGTCTCCTTCTCATATCCGGGTTTCCCGAGAAGGGCGAACATATTCTTCTTATATGCTTCCACTCCGGGCTGATCAAAAGGATTCACACCCAAGATATAGCCTGACACACCACATGCCTTCTCGAAGAAGTAGATGAGCTGGCCGAGTGTATATTCATCAAGCGCAGGGAGCTCGATGCGGATATTAGGCACTCCACCTTCCACATGTGCAATTCTCGTGCCCAGCTCAGCCATCTTGTTGACTTCATCTATACGCTTGCCGGCAAGATAGTTGATACCGTCAAGATTGGAGGCATTCTCCGGCACTCTGTGGTCAATAGCAGGCTTCTTCACCGAAAGAACAGTCTCGAAGATGGTGCGCTCCCCGTCCTGAATCCACTGACCCATGGAGTGAAGATCGGTCGTAANATCTACTGACGCGGGGAAAATTCCCTTATGCTCTTTTCCCTCGCTCTCACCATAAAGCTGTTTCCACCACTCCGAGAAGTAATGCAGCTTCGGATCATAATTCACAAGAATCTCTATCTTCTTGCCGCTCTGATAAAGAGCGTTACGCATACGTGCATACACCTCCACTGGATTCTCGGGTGAAGGATGTGCCGATGTCTTCTCCATATCGGCAGCCCCGGCAAGAAGTTTGGAGATATCATGACCCGCACACGCTATCGGGAGCAAACCCACGGGTGTCAATACTGAGAAACGACCGCCCACATTGTCGGGAATCACGTAGGTCTCCCAACCCTCCTGATTGGCCTCAGTGCGCAAGGCTCCCTTGCTGGCATCGGTGATTGCCACAATCAGACTCTTGGCTGCTTCCTTGCCTGCCTGTTTCTCAAGCTGATCCTTGAGCAGACGGAAGGCTATCGCAGGCTCAGTGGTGGTGCCTGACTTGGAAATGACTATTATTCCAAACTTCTTCCCCTGAAGTAACTTCTGCAATTCCGCAAGATATTCCTCCCCTATGTTCTGGCCTGCATATAGAATCTTAGGCTCTTTAGGCTTGGGTGCGTAGAAGTCGTTGAATGAATCTGACAGGGCGGAAATCACAGCACGTGCGCCGAGATAGCTGCCTCCGATTCCTATACATACTATATAGTCGCAATTCTCACGCAGACGAGCTGCCGTTTTATTTATATTCTCCACAAGTTGTGTCGGAGTCTCGGAAGGCAAATGAAGCCATCCTAAAAAGTCTGACCCGGCTCCTTTGCCATTGTCAAGCAGGGTCATGGCCTCGGTTGCCGGTGTCTGGAGTGCTTCATACTGTTTCTCTGCAAAATAGAGAGCGTGCTGAATGTCAATTTCTATACTCTTCATCTTTTTTTTGTATTAATACTATAATAATATAAGCGGGTCGGCTCTCTAAAAGTTCAGCCGACCCGCATTATAATATCTACTCTCTATCCTGCAATCAACAGAATGTGCCCGTTATGGCTTTTATAGCCTTTCTCGGACTCGATCCTTCGTAGAGTATGCGATATATGCAGTCAAGTATGGGCATCTCTGCATGTGGCCCTCTCTCGTTTATCTCATGCACGCATTTTGTGGCATAATATCCCTCTGCCACCATCTCCATCTCCATCATGGCAGCCTTTACGCTGTAGCCTTTACCAATCATGGAGCCGAAATTATGATTGCGAGAGAAACGGCTATATGCCGTCACAAGCAGGTCGCCGAGATATGCCGACCGACATATATCACGTTCGTGTGGAGCAATCATATCTATGAATCGCCGCATCTCTCGGGCTGCATTGCATGCCAGCATCGCCATGAAGTTGTCACCGCTCTTCATCCCGCTGACAATTCCCCCGGCAATGGCATAGACATTCTTGAGAACAGCCGCATATTCTATTCCTTCCACATCGTCTGACAGAATAGTCTTGAGCTTCTTCCCTCCAAGCGACCTCGCGAAAAGGAATGCTATCTCCCGGTCATGGCAGGCGATAGTAAGGTAGCTCAATCTCTCCAACGCCACCTCCTCGGCATGACACGGGCCGCCGATGGCCAGCATACGGGCAGGATCACATCCGTAACGCTCGCATAAATAATCGGTCACTATCTGATTATCATCCGGCACTATTCCCTTCACGGCCGAAACTATATTCTTGCCGCTTATGTCGGTCTCTATCTTCTCAAGATGACTCTTCAGATAGGGAGATGGCACCGCAAGCACCAGTGTGTCTGCCTCCGTAGCTATCCGATTGATATCGTCTGAAAAGCCTATGCGAGCCGTGTCGAATCTCACGTCGCTCAGGTAAACCGGATTATGACCATACCTGATGAACTCCTCTATCCTGTCCGGCCGGCGCATGTACCATAATATGCGTTCCTCATTGCTCAGGAGCAGTTTCGCCAATGCCGTGGCCCAGGAACCTCCCCCTAGCACCGCTATGCGTCCGAGTGTGGGTGTCATGCTGCCGATTATTTTTCTTTCTTCTCCTCGGAAGCGTTCTCACTCTCTTTCTCTGTCTCATCCTCCTTCTTCACACGCTTCTCAGGGCGCATCTGCGGGAAGAAAAGAACTTCCTGAATTGTGGTCTGACCTGTCAGCAGCATTGCCAGACGGTCCATGCCTATGCCCATACCGGATGTGGGGGGCATACCGTATTCCAGAGCGCGGATGAAGTCGGCGTCTATTATCATGGCCTCATCATCTCCCTTGTCGGCAAGACGCATCTGCTCCACGAATCGCTCATACTGGTCTATGGGATCGTTGAGTTCGGAGTAGGCATTCGCAAGCTCCTTGCCGTTGACCATCAACTCAAATCTTTCCGTCAGCTCGGGGTTCTCTCTGTGACGCTTCGTAAGAGGCGACATCTCGATAGGATAATCAGTGATAAAGGTGGGCTGGATAAAGCTGCCTTCACACTTCTCTCCGAAGATCTCGTCGATAAGTTTTCCCTTGCCCATGGAGGGATCCACCTCTATGCCGGCCTCCTTGCAGAACGCCCGGAGTTCCTCCTCGCTCTTTCCCGTGATATCAAACCCTGTGGCGTCAAGTATCGCCTGAGTCATCGTCACCTTAGGATAGGGTGCCTTGAAGTCTATCTCGTTGTCGCCTACCTTCACCTTGGTGGTGCCGTTGACGTCAAGGGCTATCTTCTCAAGCATACGAGCCGTAAAGTCCATCATCCAGTTATAGTCCTTGTAGGCCACATAGATCTCCATCGCCGTAAACTCCGGATTGTGGCTGCGGTCCATACCTTCGTTACGGAAATTCTTGGAGAACTCGTAGACTCCCTCGAATCCACCTACGATGAGACGCTTAAGATAAAGCTCATCGGCGATGCGGAGATAAAGGGGAATATCGAGAGTGTTGTGATGTGTCACAAAAGGACGGGCCGATGCGCCGCCGGGAATCGACTGCAGAATCGGTGTCTCCACCTCTATATAGCCATGAGAGTTGAAGAACTCGCGCATGGAGTTATACATCTTAGTTCGCTTCACAAATATCTCTTTCACCCCGGGATTCACAACCAGGTCCACATATCGCTGCCTGTAACGCTGCTCAGGATCTGTAAAGGCATCGTATGCCTGACCATCCTTCATCTTCACGATCGGAAGCGGACGGAGACTCTTCGACAGAACGGTCAGCTCCTGTGCATGCACGGATATTTCGCCTGTCTTGGTGCGGAACACAAAACCCTTAACTCCTATGAAGTCGCCTATGTCAAGAAGCTTCTTGAACACTACATTGTACATATCCTTATCCTCTCCGGGACAAAGATCATCGCGGCTCACATACACCTGGATTCGGCCGTCGCCATCCTGAAGCTCCATGAAGGAAGCCTTGCCCATGATGCGGCGCGACATGATGCGCCCCGCTATATGCACCTCTCGTGGAGGCTCCAGCTCATCGCGGAAGTTTTCTTTTATTTCCACCGTGTGGGCGTCCACAGGATACAGGGGAGCCGGATAAGGATCTATCCCACGCTCACGCAATGCCTGCATACTGTTTCTTCTGACGAGTTCCTGCTCGCTAAGTTCCTGATTTGCCATATATGCTGATTTTTTGCTTTTTTATTATTCAATTCAAGTGACTCTTATTAGTTTAGACACACAAAAAAGACTGTCCTCTCTCCGGGAGAGTCACTTATATCGCAAAATTACACAATTATTTCCTAAAATGTCCTATGCCCCACGTTGAATCTCATAAAGAATAAAGCGGAGACCTCGGCCTCGGCCTTCGGTCTCCGCAACATCAAGGTTACGAAAAGGTGTATTCTTTTCTGTAATTCCTATTCTATTCAGGCGTAGCCAAAATTATATGTTCCGGCATAGCCGTTACGCATCCTTTCTTACTTATAACCTCTTTATTCCCTCTCAGGTTCACCGCTGATGCTTTCCTATCTCCATAGCAAGCACATAGAGGGCGATACCGCCGCTCACCGACACGTTGAGGGAGTGCTTGGTGCCCCATTGGGGTATCTCAAGCACAACATCGGCTATATCCACTATCCGCTGGTCAACCCCCGACACTTCATTGCCGGCCACAAGCAGATATTTCTCTCCGGAAGTCGCTCGGAAGTCTTCAAGAAGAATACTGCCATGCACCTGCTCGAGCACACATATCCGCCACCCCTCTTGCTTAAGCCTGACCACTTCCGCGTATGCATCCCTGACATATCTCCAGGCCACACTCTCTTCGGCTCCAAGTGCACTCTTGCTTATCTCGGGATGGGGCGGACATCCGGTAATTCCGGCAAGCACCACCTCCTCCACAAGAAACGCATCGGAGGTACGCAGCAACGAACCCACATTATGCATCGAACGCACATTGTCGGCCAGCAGCATCAGTGGCAGTTTCTTCATCGATGTATACTCCTCCACTGTGCAGCGCGTAAGCTCTACTATATTCTTCTTTCTCATCTGCCGTTTTTCCGGGCCTTACACCCTCTTCTTATTTCGACATCTCGAGCATCCTCTCTATCGGACGCACGGCCTTCTCTGCTATCTCCGGATCTACAATAATCTCGGGTTGCTCGTCACGAAGCGCCTCATACACTTTGCGGAGTGTATTGAGCTTCATATAATCACACTCATTACACTGACACTCCGCATCCTCTGCCGGAGCAGCCAGGAATATCTTTTCCGGACATGCCTTCCGCATCTCAAACAAAATGCCGCTTTCTG
The DNA here is from genome assembly GCA_014800515.1 of Bacteroidales bacterium. Taxonomy (GTDB): domain Bacteria; phylum Bacteroidota; class Bacteroidia; order Bacteroidales; family Muribaculaceae; genus Lepagella. The sequence continues at coordinate 46,576 of JAAVFY010000031.1, read as the reverse complement.
TCACTACAATATATTCTTTCGCCTCATCCTCACGCGCAAAATCAAGGAGGGCTGCCGTTGAACCCACCTTGTCGGCTATCAGCTGCAGCGGGCGGCGGCACTCCGGATGCACAAGTATCTTTGCCTCCGGATGGCTACGCTTCATTTCCATTATCTTCTCCAGCGAGAAGCGATCGTGGACATGGCAGGCTCCGTTCCACAACACCATGCTGCGCCCTGTCACACTGTTTATATATTCCCCGAGATTTCGGTCGGGTCCGAATATGATTTTCTCATCTGCCGGCAGCGCCTCCACTATCTTACGCGCGTTGCCGGATGTCACCACAATATCTGTATGAGCCTTCACAGCCGCCGACGTGTTGACATAACTTATCACCGTATGATCCGGATGCTCGGCCACAAACCGTGCAAACTNCTCCGGGTCACAACTGTCGGCGAGCGAGCAGCCGGCTTTCAAATCGGGCACAAGCACCTTTTTGTCCGGACACAAGATCTTGGCCGTCTCTCCCATGAAGTGCACTCCGCACATCACTATCACCTCCGCGTCTGTCTCTGATGCTTTTCTCGCCAGCGCAAGGGAGTCACCGATGAAATCGGCTATCTCCTGTATCTCCTCCCGCTGATAGTAGTGGGCCATGATCAGAGCTTTTTTCTCTTTGCGGAGTCGCTCGATCTCTTTGCGGATGTCCACTGCTCCTTCCTTATGGTTGGCCTCCATTTTCTTTTTAGGTTTATTTGGTTTAGGTTTATCTAATTCTAAGATGAAAAATTAAAAAAAAATCAACAACTCCTGTAGATAACCCCAATAACTTTAGCTCCATAAATTTGGATTTTAGGCTTATTGATGTCTGTTATATGGGTTATCAACAGTTATCTACAGCCTCTGATATTGATTTTCAGTACATATAGGAGATTTGTCTACATGGTGTTGATAAACGCAAAGTTAATAATTTTATCCGCTTCAGAGGGTTGAAATATGTGGATAATCGTGTCTCTGACGGTTGAAAAGTGTTGAAACCGGTCTACACTTCTGACGCATCCTCCTGAGAATTTTATTCATGATGAGTTTTTTCATAAAGAATCCAAGACAAATATGCAAACCGAGTTATTGATTTCCATTTACATTTTGTCAACACGGTTTTNAACTGATTTTTNGGCTGTTACCTACATGTTTTATTCAGCTTTTCTACACCTTATCTACAACTTATCAACATNAGGAATCCCACTCTCTCTCCCAATCATCCCCTCATTTAATTTGGGTCTTAGGGATATATTGGCTAACTTTGTCTGAGTACTTATTCAAAAAGATTTTAGCCTGTCATGTCTATAAAGTCATTGGTAAAGGAGACTGCCGTGTATGGCATATCCTCTATCGCCGGTAGATTTCTCAACTGGCTTCTCGTTCCTCTCTACACCTACGTTTTCCCCACTGCTCAATATGGTGTGGTGAGCTATCTGTACGCCATGGTGGCTGTGGCTCTTGTGATTCTCACTTACGGAATGGAGACCGGATTCTTCCGCTATGCCAATGATTCGGAGTATGATTCGGAGAGGGTCTACACCACTTCCATGATTAGCGTCGCCTCTACTTCACTGCTCTTCATCGTCCTCCTGTCTGTGTTCCTGTCGCCGGTGGCCGGATTAGTGTTGCTTCCTAATCACCCCTCATTTGTGTGGATGATGGGTGTCACTGTCGCGCTGGACGCATTCTGCAATATCCCCTTCGCATATCTGCGCTTCAAGAGCAAAGCATGGCGCTTTGCAGGGATAAAACTGCTGAATGTGATGTGCAATATCCTGCTCAATCTGTTCTTCTTGCTTGCCTGTCCGATAATACAGAAGCACTCCCCGGCGGCTATCGACTGGTTCTATTCTCCTCTTGGAGGCGAGACATTCGGCATAGGCTGGATTTTTGTCAGCAATCTCCTTTCCACTCTCATCGTGGCTCTGTGTCTTATCCCCTATATAGGCGGCCGGAAATGGAGTTTCGACGGCCGTCTGCTCAAGAAGATGCTCTCCTATTCATGGCCTCTGCTNATCCTCGGTGTGGCCGGTATTCTTTCTCAGAATATGGGACAACTCGTGATTCCCTACCTCTTCCGGGGACAGGAAGAAGTGGCCAGGGATATGGTCGGTATCTACGGTGCCAATATCAAGATTGCTATTGTCATGGTAATGTTCACCCAGGCTTTCCGTTATGCCTACGAACCCTTCATTTTCTCTCAGGCACGTGCGCGTGGTGAAGAGAGACAGCAGGCCTACTGTGACGCCATGAAGTATTTCATCATATTCGGACTGTTCATCTTCCTTGCCGTCATGTTCTTCCTCCCGGTGATCCGTTATTTCGAACGTGACATTTACTGGCCCGGCCTGAAGGTGGTGCCGGTGATGATGATTGCCGATCTGTTCTTCGGTATTTTCTTCAATCTCTCCTTATGGTATAAACTCACGGACAGAACTCGCTGGGGAATGTATTTCTCTCTACTCTGCTTCGTGCTGATGGCCGTGCTCAATGTAGTGCTCGTGACGGCAATTGGTGCCCCGGACGGATATATGGGTTCGGCCTACGCCGCCCTCATATCCTACGGAGTGGTGATGATCGTCTGTTATTTTGCAGGCCGGTATTACTACCCCCTACCCTACGATCTCAAGTCGATATTGACCTACACGATCTATGCCGCTTTCCTGTATGCAGTGGCAAGAATTGCCGAGTCTGACAACATGATGCTCACTTACGGACTGCGTGTCTGCCTGCTCCTGCTGTATGTTATCCCGGTGGGACTCGAAGTCAGACGGCGCCATCATCGTTGAAAGATTTCTGACTTGAATGACATAATGTTGTCAGAAAGTTAAATTATCACTACCTTTACGCCCGAATAACAGCACCTTTTTATAGCTACTTAAATTTTAACAGCTACATATATATGAACAGCAAAGTGATTTGCGTCGCTCTCGGAGTGGCCGCCATCGGTCTCACGGGATGCTCTAAGAAACTTGGACAGTTCAGAAGTGACTTCTTCTCTGCCAATCCCTCTCCGCTGGAGACGGTCGGACAGAATGTCCCGGCTACAGTCAATGGTAATATCCCTGCCAAATTTATGGTGAAGAAGGCAAGGGTCACCACTACTCCTGTTCTCACCTGGAACGGAGGGGAGGTGACCGGGCAGCCGGTCACAATTCAGGGCGAAGATGTCCGCGCCAATGGTCAGGTGGTGAGCTATGCCAACGGTGGCACTGTCACTATCCCTTTCAATGTGGAATACCGGCCTGAAATGGCACAGAGCGACCTCTATCTCGATTTCTCGGTCGACCAGAATGGCAAGATGTATAAACTTCCTCGTGTCAAGGTGGCCGATGGTGTGATTGCCACCTCCACTCTCGCTTCCGCTGCCACTGTCACTCCCGCCACTGCTCCTGACAAATTCGAAAAGGTCATCAACGAAAAATACACCGCCGATATCCACTTCCTCATCAATCAGGCTAATGTCAGAACTTCCGAGACTGCCAAGGCTGATTATATCGATCTCAACAAGCGTCTCATGGAAGCGAACTCCGCTCCCAACCAGGAGATTGCCGGGGTGACTATCAATTCGTACGCATCTCCGGAAGGAACGTATGATTATAATAAGCAACTGGCCGAACGTCGTGAGCAGAACACGGCTTCATACGTCGAAAATCAGCTTAAGAAGGATAAGATCACGGAGTTTGGCGAACTCACTTCCTCTTTCACTCCCGAAGACTGGGAAGGATTCAAGGAGTTGGTTGAGAAGAGCAATATTCAGGATAAGGAGCTGATTCTCGGAGTGCTCTCCATGTATAAGGATCCGGAGCAGCGCGAGCGTGAGATAAGAAATCTCTCAAGCGTATTCAACGAACTCGCCGACCAGATTCTTCCCCAGTTGCGCTATTCTCGCGTGATGGCCTCAATCAACGTTATCGGAAAGAGCGATCAGGAACTCATCTCTCTCTTCAATACCGACCCGCAGAAACTGACGGTAGACGAGATTCTCTATATCGCTACTCTCACCGATGACAACACGAAGAAAATGGAGGTGTATCGTAAGAGTGCCGACCTTTATCCTTCGGATTATCGTACTTTCAATAATCTCGGACTCACAAAATATGTGGCCGGAGACTATGCCGGAGCACGTGCAGATTTCCAGAAAGCCCGCAGCCTCAATCCCGCCTCAAAGGAGGTGGAGATGAATCTCGGTCTGCTTGACCTCCTCGACGGAAATTATGCTAAAGCCAACGAACAGATTGGTGCCGCCGCCGGTGTGCCGGAAGCATCCGATGCTTTGGGTGTGTATTACTTGACTCAGGGCGATATCAGCAAAGCCACCACAGCCTTCGGTGATGCCAGAACCAACAATGCGGCCCTCGCTCAGATTCTTGCCAAAGACTATCCGGCTGCCAAAACCATTCTTGCCGGCATCCCCACTCCCGACGCCATCACATACTATCTCACGGCAGTCCTCGGAGCCCGCACCAACAACGAGAATATGGTCATGACAAATCTCCGTCAGGCCATCAGACTCGACTCCTCCCTGTTGCAGCGTGCGCAGAAAGACCTTGAATTCTCTCGATATAATCTCTCTTTCCTCTGATCAGCATCCATAAAACCTGACCGTGTAAAAGATCAATCCGCAATATAGAATATATATTGACTCTTTAAATCCGACGGAATTACTCCGTCGGATTTTTATATACCTTTATAGCCCCTCCCTTTTAAGGGATTTTTTAATCGGAGGAGTGTTCAATAGGCACGAGATGGGCTATCTTCATCCAGAACCAATCTTGATATCAGAATGTTATAATAGACGGAATGACCGCGCCGGAGGCGTGATCTTTCCGTATGCTTGAATAAAGAAAGCAGACCGAAATCTTGATCCCGGAGTGAGAATGAAGCTGGTTGCCAACTTTGTTCTCAGGCTCATGTATTGAAATATCAGTGNAAGCCGAGCTCCGCTAAAATTTATTTTATGAGAAATATACTCACACTTCTGACCATAGCCTTTACGATGTTGCTGACTGTCCCGGGAAAGACTCCCACGTCAGCCACCCTTCCGGGCGACTCCCCTCAATTTGAGAAGGCCGTGGAGATTATAAAGAAGTATGAAACTCTGCACAAGGCCTCGCATTGGCCTCTCATTGGTTATGGCCATCGCGTGCAGAAAGGGGAAAATTACAAGAAAGGAGTAGTCCTCTCCCAGAAGGAAGCCGAGAATTTATTACGCTCCGATCTCCGGAAGTTATGCGCCATGTATTCATCTTTTGGCCCTGATTCGATTCTTCTGGCTGCCTTGGCCTATAACTGTGGCCCGGGCACAGTGGCGCGTTCCAGTGTCTATAAGAAGTTGCTTGCCGGCGATCGCGATATAGAGACTGCCTACAAAGCCCATTGCCGCTATCGCGGCAAGGTGCTGAGCGGACTCAAAAAAAGACGCGAGGAGGAATTTGCCGAACTTTTCTATAAAGGATGAGTCCCTTTCTCTTCGTGCCGGTAATAATGGATTTTATCTCCTGACGGGAGTTGGATTATTTTTTTGATTATCAAAAATCATGTCAAGCGGATATAAAAATAGAATTGATTTGAATAAGTCGAAGATAGTTGCCAATATGAATGGTGGTACTCTTATGCGCATGATGAGCGTATTGGCGGCCTTCTCAGCCCTCCTCGCTCTTTGTGCGTGTGCCGGCAGCCCTTCCGGAATGCCTGTCGAAGTCAAGAAGGTGGTGAAAGCGGCACGCAGGGAGTGCCCTTCTGATTTCGCATCATTGTGCAGTTATCCCGTGGAGCGTCCTTATCCGCTCCGCGACTTGCCGGACTCCGTCTCTATGGTGGAGTATTACAATGTTATTATGGACGATTCCCTGCGTAATGTCATCACCCGCTCTGCTCTCTCCGAATGGAGCGATTGCGGCTGGAGAGGATGGACGCTGCGCGACGGACGCTATCTATGGATTGACGACAAAATCTATAGCATACCCTACATCTCTAAAGAGGAAAGAATGATGCTTGACAGCCTCCGTCAGGAGGAACGTGACAGTTGGCCAAGCCATTTGAGAAAGGGCTGGAATCCCGTCGTATGTCTTAGCAGTGAGCCGGAGGGGGCAGTGTTCCGTATCGACGCTTCCGATGAGACATCCACTCCCGCTGACTCTCTTTATCGTCTCAGTGTCTACGAACCCGATTCAAGTCTTTTAGCCGAACCCTNTACTGTGATGATCGGGCATGTTGGCGTTGAAGGATCTGCCGGTGTGAGAATGTTCTATTTCCGCGATAAGAAAGGCAACTCCATGGAATACACTCCCGATGACACTGGCGAAGGAGAATCCGAAAATATGATCTGGAAACCCCTCGAAGGGTCGCCACGCTCCTATAAAGTCAAGAAAGCATATTGGCGAGACCTGCTCAAATCCCCCGGCAAACCGGGAGAAAAGGCTCACCCGAGGGATAGAAAGTAAAGGCATTATCCTAAAGGGATACGGAGACCATAAAATGACTTCTACAGTCTGTTAAATAACCCCTGAGAAAGACGAATACTTTCCCAAGTCTCCNGGACTTCTCCTCAACCATCTCTTTTTCGACTGAAGGAGNTTGTAAATCAGAAAAAAGTCACACAGNATAAGAGCCGCTCACCATTTGGTGAGCGGCTCTTATCCTGTGTGCAATATTAGTTAGGAGATTAGAGTTGAGGCGCCACGTAGGTGCGAGTTCCCAACTTCTGGTCAATCTGATAGAGACCTGTGCCGTCATTGCCGATCAATGTAAGATCATCGATAATCTGGCGGACATTGTCTTCTTCCTCCACCTGCTCTGCTACAAAAGTATTAAGCTTCTGTCGGGTGGCGAAATCCTTCTCCTCCTCTGCCATAGCATACAGATTATGAATGAGAGATGTCACTTTCTGCTCATGCTCCAGAGTGGCTAAAAAAGCCTCCTTGGGAGAAGCCCACGCATCAGGCACTCCGGCTATAGGCTGAAGCACCACCTTGCCATCACGCGCATTCAGATAGTCCATCAGAGCAAGCGCATGAGCCTGCTCCTCCTGAAACTGGATACGAAACCAATTACTGATACCGGGACGTCCCTCATGCTCAAAATGGAGCGACATGGAGAGATAAAGATAAGCCGACCACATCTCGGCATTGATCTGCTCGTTAAGAGCATCTTCAATTTTTTTAAGAATCATGATAGTATATAAGTTTTCTTGAGATCCATAAAGCAGAAAGGGCCATACAATACGACACACCTTATGGCGAGTCACAATCAGAAACCCTTCTACATCTATAACACTATTTTCTTAAAAACTGTTTGCCCGGTCCGACAGTACGTCATTTCCTTTCTCAACCATTGCGGTGAGAGGATTTTGGCGGAGAAGACATTCTTCATCGGGATGTGCGTGGTCTCTGAATGTCATGATTAATCATGAGCCGTCTATACTGCGTCTGTACACAATATAAAAAAAAACGTGCGTAGCTGATTGATAATCAATTAGTTACGCACGTTTTGGCGGAGAGGACGAGATTCGAACTCGTGGTAGGATTGCTCCTACGTCAGTTTAGCAAACTGGTGGTTTCAGCCACTCACCCACCTCTCCTTTCTATTTGCGACTGCAAAACTACTGCTTTTTTTTTATCCCACCAAATTTTTATCCCTTTTTTTTACCTTCCAACTCAATTTTATGCTTTTTTTAGGTTTTATCAGGGGGTTTTACTAATTTTGGGGGTGTATATCGGNTGTCGACTCGCTGACGGAGACATGCTTGATCGTTTGGCCGGGTCGAGACTATTATGTATTTCTAAAGTGACTTTTATTTCAATGGCGTATAAGAGAATTTTGCTTAAGCTCTCAGGGGAGTCTCTGATGGGTAATTGTGGCTACGGGATAGATCGTGACAGGCTGGATGCATACGCTCGCCAGATTAAGGAGGCTGTGGAATCCGGTGTGGAAGTGGGTATTGTCATCGGTGGCGGCAATATTTTCCGTGGTCTGTCGGGGGCCGCTAAGGGTTTTGACCGTGTGAAGGGCGACCAGATGGGTATGCTCGCCACTGTCATCAACTCGCTTGCTCTCTCTTCTGCTCTTGAATCTATCGGCCAGAAGGCTGTGGTGCTTACTGCCGTGCCGATGTTCCCTATCGGCGAACCGTATTCCAAGTGGAAGGCTCTTGAGGCTATGAAGCAGGGAAAGGTGGCTATCATGAGTTGTGGCACGGGTTCTCCTTTCTTCACTACCGACACCGGTTCTGCTTTGCGTGCCGTGGAGACGGAGGCGGATGTCATGCTGAAGGGCACTCGCGTAGACGGGGTGTATACCGCAGATCCGGAGAAGGATTCCTCGGCTGTGAAATTTGATTCTATCTCATACGATGAGGTGATCGAACGGGGTCTGAAGGTGATGGATCTTACGGCCACTGCCCTCTGTAAGGAGAACGCTATGCCTATCTATGTATTCAATATGGATAAGGAGGGCAATCTCATGAAGATGCTGAGGGGCGAGAATATCGGTACGCTCGTCCACCCTCGCGACTGAATTTCAACTGATTCTAACTTAAGTAATATAGATATAATGGAAGTAAAGGAATATCTCTCCAACGCTGAGGATTCGATGCAGCTCGCGGTGGAGTATCTTGACGACTCTCTGTCTCACATTCGTGCCGGAAAGGCTTCGGCTCGTCTTCTCGACGGTATCCGTGTTGATTATTACGGTTCGCAGGCCCCTATATCGAACGTGGCTAATATCAGCGTGCCTGACGCTCGCACTATCGCTATCACTCCCTGGGAGAAAGCTATGTTCCGCGAGATCGAGAAGGCTATCATCAACTCCGACCTCGGAGTGACTCCCGAAAATAACGGTGAGGTGATNCGTATCTGNATCCCCCCTCTGACTGAGGACCGACGCAAGCAGCTTGTGAAGCAGAGCAAGGCTGAGGCGGAGAATGCCAAGGTGTCAGTGCGCAATGCCCGCCGTGAAGCTATCGATGGCCTTAAGAAGGAGATCAAGAATGGTCTTAGCGAGGATGTTGAGAAGGACGCTGAGGCTAATGTGCAGAAGATCCACGATAAGTATATGAAGAAAATCGATGAGATCTTCGCCGCTAAGGAAAAGGAGATTCTCACTGTCTGATTCCTTCGTTTTCTGCTTTCGTTGATTATGGCGGTGAACACCGGCTTTATTACGTCTGATGATTTTCAGGTGTCTCCCCGATCCGGGGAGACACCTCCGTTAGTAGCCGTAATCGTTCCGGCTTTCAAGGCGGAGAAGTATATTGGAGACTGCATCCGGAGTGTCTTGGCGCAGTCGGAATCGAGGTGGCATCTCGTGGTGGTGGATGACGGAAGTCCTGACAACTCCGGTGAGATCGCTGCCGGGTTCGCCCGTNATGACAAGCGAATATCGGTTGTCAGACGCGAAAACGGCGGTCTTTCTGTGGCGAGAAATACGGGCTTGGAGCTGGCTCCGCCTACTCCGTTCGTCACTTTCCTGGATGCTGATGATGTGCTTCATCCGGAGTTCTTGTCAGTCCTGCTTTCTCTTCAGCAGAAGTCTGCCGACCGAATTAGTTGTGTCGCTCATTTTCGTTTCCCGGCTTCGGAATCTCTGAATGAGAATCTCGCTGACGGTGAATATACTCTGTTTTCAAAGTATGCTCAGGCGACTGCTCCCGATCTTTCCGTCGGCTGCCATTACGCTACCGAGGAGGCTGTGCGCAGGATTCTTTATCAAAGGGAGTTGGACCATTCTGCCTGTGGCAAACTGTATCCCCGACATCTTGTGCCGCCCGGCATATTCACCAAAGGAATAGGATATGAAGACCTGGATGCGTTCTATCGTATTTTTCGGGATGCGCGAGAAGTTGTCTTCCTTCCTGCGCCGCTTTACGGTTATCGTTACAATCCGGAAAGCTATACCAACACTTTCAATGTCCGGCGAGCGGATGTGTTGGATGTAGCCGAGCGAATGGAACGTTATATGCAGATGGAGAATCCCTCGCTATTACCGGCAGCCCGCTCTCGCCTCTTAAGTGCCTATTTCAATATTCTGGCACTGGCGGCTGCCTCCGGNAGGAATTATGACGATCTGATAAAGCGTTCAATTAGAGGNATACGCCGGCTGCGCCGGGCAGCCCTTTTTGACAGAAATGTTCGCCTGAAGAATAAAGCGGCCATCATAGTCTCCTATCTCGGAGGCCTCCCCCTCCTAAAGCTGTTGGCACGCCTCTCCCCCCGATATTAAAACCTAATCACTCTGCACTGCCACATCCTCAAAGTGCGCCCTGCTCGATAAGCGTAGCCACTCGTTCGATGATAGCATCCTCCTCATTCTTCTGAGGATGAAAACCGGCTTTCATATTCATTCCGAAGAATCTGCCGAACGTTTGCCAGAAACCGGCACGGAAGCTGCCGAGAAAGGCTTTGACTATATTAAACGATGATTGGTCGGTCTCACGGTTTATGAGTTTCAACAATACTTTCCCCTGATTCTTTGTAAACCCTTTGATAGCGGGTTTATATCGCTCGAAGATATCTTTCTCAAGCTGCTTTAGATGACGCTCGCGATNTTTCTTGTCGGGAATGGTCTGTATATATTCGTATGTCTCGCATAATGTAGAGAAAGCCAACTTTGCGTAGGGGAGGGTCTTTCTCACATCACGCACTGTGCGCCAGTAGAATTCTTCCTGTTTCTTATTCTTGAATTTTAGGGGCGGATAGACATAGATGTCGCGTATAATCGTCATCCTCACGGTGTCGCCATATTCGTCTACGAAACGATAGAATCCTTTGTAGGCCTTCACATCAAGACGCGGTTCTTCGGCCCGTGCCGATATGGTCGGTAGGCTTATTGCAAATATTAATGTTGCTATTATAGAGAGAAGTCGGATCATGCTTCTTCTGTTTTTTCTTGTGTCAACGTTGCGATAAGGGGAAATATTGCATCCGGACCGAGACGCATTATGACGCTTGCAAGCGACTCATCGGCCATTACTGCACCTGATAGCTCTTCCCCCCGACGTCGCAGAAGGTCTCTCTTTTCGGGAGGAAGGGTGTGATAGAGTCGGGAGGCTTCTCTCAATCCTATGAAGTNCGCTGTCTTTTCGTGTATCTGTTCGGTAAGGCGGGCAAGGGACATCCCGGGTTCGCCATATTCTTGCAGACTCTCTGCGAATCGGGGCATAAGATGAGGATAATATGGTGTTCGGCCAAAGAGGGCGTCGAGCGCACCTCTGTGGGTGTGGCGCCAGTTGCCATGTCCTGATATGGTCTTTTCAGTAAGNGGCGCGACGCAGGATGATGCCCTCCCTTCAAGTGGGATCGTCAGTCGTTGCCCTTTCCCTACTTTACTCCGTGAGAAGTCTTTCTTTCCTACGTTGAGTACGCGGTTGGAGTAGACACGGGCTTCATATTCCTCCTTTCCTTCGACAAGAGCCTTGAAGAATAGGGAATACCACCGGAACGATGCCAGATAGGGCACCGTCTCCGGCGGTCGATTCAGTCTCTCCCCCATTTCTTGTCCGGATTGGCGTTGGAGAGTATTCTATTCCAGCGGATCTTACCCTCAAACAATCCTTTGTCTTCATCGAAGGAGACTATGATGAATACGGGAGAACCGACGATATGATCTTCGGGCACGAGTCCCCAATAGCGGGAATCCAGCGAGCGGTCGCGGTTGTCGCCCATCATCCAGTAGTAGTCGAGTTTGAAGGTGTAGTAGTCGGTCTGTGTCCCGTTGATGTAGATCTTTCCGTCGCGCACCTGCAGGTCGTTGCCTTCGTAGGTGCGTATGGCGCGTTCATATACGGGCAGATTGTCAAGCGTCAGATGAAGTGTCGACCCACGCTGTGGAATCCAGAATTCTCCCATGTTGGGTCGGGTCCAGCCCAGTCCGGCTCCGAGTGGGAATACTCCCCCAAGTTCGTAGAGATTGCTTTCTGTCTCACGGATAAGGGNACCGTTCACTTCGGGCCATTTCTCCACTTCGGCTTTCATCGCGTAGGTCAGGGGCACATTATAGAATGAGAATCCTATGCCGGGATCCGGCACCGGTGACTCGCCATGGTCTTCGGCTCTGACTCCTATGCTTTCCCATTTCTCTCGCGGTATGGGGCGGGTGGCGGGTATGATATAGTTGAATTGCACGTGGTCGGGCTCCTCTATGGCTTGGCCATTGATGAAGATGGAGTCGTTGCGTATCATCAGCCGCTCTCCAGGAAGGCCGATGGCGCGTTTCACGTAGTTTTCTCTTCTGTCTACAGGCCTCCATATAAGTTTGCCGAACACCTGAGGATTGGCCTGAATATAACTTTTGGGGTCTTCAATCCCTTTTTCGCGCAGATCGTGGCAGATCTGATAGTAGTCGGGATTGGAGATGCGGGTGGTGACTGTATCGCCTTGCGGGAAGTTGAAGACCACTATGTCTCCGCGCTGAATGCTGCGGAGCCCGGGCAACCGGTGGTAGGCCAGCTGCGGATTCTCTATATAGCTTTTGGTATCGGCAGTCAGCGGAAGGGTGTGTTGTGCCAGTGGGAAATGGAGCGGGGTCTGCGGCACCCTAGGTCCGTAGAGGGTCTTGTTGACCCACAGATAGTCGCCGACAAGCAGGGATTTCTCAAGACTTGACGAGGGAATCTTATAATTCTGACCGATGAAGGCGAAGATTATATAGACAAGAATAAGGGCGTAGATGATGGCATCAAGCCATGCCAACAATGATCTTGTCGGCCCTTTTGTCTTTTTCCACCATGTCCAGGGAATATAGGATGTGATATATATGTCAAGCAGCAACAGCCAGATCAGTCCCAGCCAGGGATTACCCATCCATATCACCCACAGCACGAATAACACCGTGACGATTCCGAAGCGTATCCAGCGTTTCCGGGAGGTATTGTTAAGTCGGCGCAGAAAGTCGGCGGCCGGAGAATTAGATTTATTGTCGTTTATCATCTGTCGTGCGTTTGCTACTTATCGTTTAATTAGCTNCTTCAAATAGCCCTGTCGTATGAGTCACATCGGAGAGCATCTCTCCCATTGTGTGCCATCCCTTGCGTCCGGCAAGCCATTCGGCGGCCATGACGGCTCCGAGTGCAAATCCTTCGCGACTCTTGGCGGAATGAGTGATGCTGAGTATGTCGGCCCCGCTCTCCCATGTCACGGTGTGGATGCCTGCCACTTCCCCTTCTCTTATGTGATCTATGGGAAGTAGGTCGTCGGCTGTCTTTACTCCGGCTTCGGGCTCTTTCCAGCCTGTCAGTCGCTTTACTTTCCCTATGAGTTCTTCGGCAAGGGTGATGGCGGTGCCGGAGGGATGATCGAGCTTATGGATGTGGTGGGTCTCTGTCAGATGAGGCCGGTATTGATTGAAGTCGTTCATGATGCCGGAGAGATAGCGGTTGAGCGCCATGAAGATATTGACACCTATCGAGAAGTTGGAGGCGTAAAGGAGTGTGCCGGCTCCTTTGTCGCAGATGGCTTTTATGTCCGGCAGGGAATTGGTCCATCCTGTGGTGCCGCTGACTATGGGCACTCCGGCGGCAAAGGTGGCGAGTATGTTGTCTACGGCAGTGGCGGGTGTGGAGAACTCTATGGCCACATCTGCCTCGCGAAACTTTGGGGATGAGAAGTCTTCTGTGTTCTCGGCGTCTATCACGCTTACAATCTCGTGGCCTCTCTCCTGTGCCACTTTCTCTATCATACGGCCCATCTTGCCGTAACCTATTATCGCTATCTTCATTTTGTCGTCTGAGNTGTGTGTCCTTACTGATCGAATCCAAAGGCCACGTTGTCTATGTAGATTTTAAGCCCTTCTGTCCCTACGAAGGGTTCGCCGCAGGTGGCGGAGGCCATGAAGAGCACATGTGTCGGAGTCGCGTCGGCGGGTGCCCATCCCACCTCTTCTACCGGCACGAGTTTNCCCTTGGAGTTGCGTGCATAATATGCCTTGTTTCCATTCAATAATCCCATCCAGGGTTTGTAGAAACTTTTGCCGGTGATGTCGCCGTAGTGTATCTTGAGCTGATGCCCTTTTGTCCAGGGGATGCTCTTGCCGTAGCGTTCACGGCCTGTACCCACTCGGCGTGCATAAAGTTTTCCGTTTTCTTCCCAACGTTNCTGGAGTATGACGTACACCTCGGCATTATCGCGCCCGGTGAGAGTCTTCTTCCCTCCTAATCCACTTGATTTTATACGGTTGTTGGCTGCCGGCATATCTACCTTGTAATCATACACCACGCAAGAAGGCCGCTTGGTATATGGTATGCCCATCTCCATTTTGGAGAAGGGTCCTTTTGTGGAGGTGATTGGCTCAAAAATGCGGCCGAGAAATATCGAACCGGCCACCATCACGTCCATATTGATCACTCCCAGCACTTTGACGTGTTCCATCTTGGCTTCAAGACACGCCACGGTGTTGCCGTTCAGTTTGACGGGCGTCACAGTGTTTGAACCTTTGACTATTCCAGACACTTTGGCATAGACATTACTCGTGGCCCAGGGCGAACCCCCTTTGTTGACGTAGGCCACATTCCCGGTGGTCTTTCCTCCGGGGGCTATCTCGTAGATTGTCTTGTGTTGCCCTCCTATCACTTTTGACTCGGTGATGTCACGGGCCAGCCATTGTGTGAAATCTCCATATTTTATGGGCTCCCGCCGAATAGCTGTGGTCGGCAATATGCTAAGTAGAGCCAGTGTGGTCGCTGCGACTTTTCTAAGACTTTTCATATCATAGCTATGTGCCGCAAAATTAGGTATTTTTTATGAAACTGACAATTTGTAAGGATTCGCTCAATGTGACAGCAGTCCAAATGTCAGATATGCACCGCGCTTCAACAGACGGGTATGGAGATATGTGAATCTCACCGCTATACGTTCGCGCAAAGTACGCCCCTCAAGGGCTTGCGATAGTATCGCTTTTGCCGCCACCTTGTTGCCTTGGCTGTGACATTCTGCCGCCAATACGGCTTTGCGATAGTCGAGCCATCGCAGCAGACGGGTATCTTTGCAGCGGCGCAGTGAACTTTCAGCCTTTGAAAGGGCATACAGACATCGGTCGGCATGATGCACAAAACCGGTCAGTGAGTCAGGTGTGAAGTAGGTAGATACGGTAGGGCTTCCTTTAGCCTTTACCACTACCGGCTGCTGCTGAAGCAGCCGGATGCCTAATTCCCAGTCATCCCACACCATCACATCGTTGCCCCATCCTTCGACTTTACGGAATAGGGAGGTGCGTGCCATGTAGCGGATAGTGGCCAATACGGAATGGACGATATTATTCCACCCCAAATCGGACGTGACGAATTTCCCGAGCTTTCTCTTCCCGCTGGACAGCTCAATATCAACATCCCAACCTATTAAGTCGGCTTCGGGATGACGGGCGGCGGTAGACATAGCGCGCTCTATGTGTCCGGGATGCATCTCGTCATCTGAATCAAAGAAAAGTACCCAGTCTGTGTCTGCCTCTTCCAGTCCCCGATTACGGGCGGAGGCGGCTCCGGGTCTACGCTCTGACAGCAGATCCACTCGCATCCCGCTTAGATGGCGATGGCTCTCTATCCACTGTTCCACCACACTCCGTGTGGTGTCGGAAGAATCATTGTCCACCACTATCAGCCGTTGGGGAAGCACAGTCTGAGCTGCCACACTGTCAAGCGTGCGACAGATAAGCGAAGCCCTGTTATAGACAGGTATTATCACTGAAAGTGTTTCCATTCTTAACATAAAACGGTTCTCTTCACCCGATTATTACTATTAATGCTCAAAACCTTCCTCCGCCTCCTTTTTTTACCTCATCCCAAATATCCATGCCCTGATACTTCACTTTTTGCCGCCTCATCATTTTTTATTAAATTTGACGGAAATTTCTCATCCGTTAGCTCATGCAAGATGATTTTGATATAAGAGAGTCTGCCTCGAATGTGCCGCAATCGGATTCGGAAGTGGAAAAGGCGTTGCGCCCTCTCCGCTTTGCTGATTTCGCCGGACAAGAGGGNATCCTCTCTAATCTTCAGGTGTTTGTTCAAGCAGCCCGCCTCAGAGGCGAGGCTCTCGACCATACTTTGCTCCACGGTCCGCCCGGACTGGGCAAGACTACTCTTTCTAATATTGTGGCCAATGAACTCGGTGTGGGTTTCAAGGTCACGTCGGGACCCGCTCTCGACAAACCGGGTGATCTCGCCGGAATTCTCATGTCGCTTGAGCCGCATGACGTGCTCTTCATTGATGAAATTCATCGTCTGCATCCCATAGTGGAGGAGTATCTTTATTCCGCTATGGAGGATTATCGTATAGATATTCTGCTTGACAAAGGACCGGGCGCGAAGAGTGTGCAACTTTCGCTCTCTCCCTTTACGCTCGTCGGAGCTACAACACGCAGCGGTATGCTGACCGCACCTCTGAGGTCGCGTTTCAGTATCAAGTGCCATCTCGAATATTATAGTCATGATGTGCTCACCAAAATCGTGAAGCGATCGGCTCGACTTCTCGGAGTCGGTATCGACGAAGGTGCGGCTCTTGAAATTGCACGTCGCTCGCGCGGCACGCCGCGTATCGCCAATGCTCTCCTACGCCGCGTGCGTGATTTCGCAATGGTGAAGGGCGACGGACATATTGACCTGCCGATATCCCGATATGCCCTTGAAGCTCTCAATATCGACAGCCACGGCCTTGATGAAATTGATAATCGTATCCTGCTTACAATCATTGACAAATTCAAAGGAGGCCCCGTCGGACTCACCACTATTGCCANTGCTCTCGGTGAGGATGCAGGCACTATAGAAGAGGTTTACGAGCCATTCTTGATTCAAGAAGGATTCATTAAGCGCACTGCTCGCGGCCGCGAAGTCACCGACCTCGCATGGAATCATCTCCACCGCCGCCGCATCTCATCCGACGACTGCCTTCCCGGCTTCGAATAACCCCTCCCCGACGTTATCACTAACCAGTCTGCCTTAAAACTTCAAAGAGTAATGTCCGATAATAAACCACTATTAGTAGTTTCCACCGGAGCCGGCATAAGTGCAGAAAGCGGAATCAGCACTTTCCGCGATGCCAACGGCCTTTGGGAAAATTATCCCGTGATGGATGTGGCCAGTGCCGACGGTTTTCGTCGTAACCCCGGCCTCATACACCGTTTTTATAACGAACGCCGCCGCCAGCTTCTGGAGGTTAGACCGAATGCCGCTCATGCGGCACTCGTTGAACTTGAGAAGTACTACGACGTGAAAATAATAACTCAGAATGTCGACGACCTCCATGAAAGAGCCGGCTCGGCAAGTGTGTTGCATCTTCACGGCGAACTTATGAAGATAAGAGCTGTCGATGATCCCGACGATATAGAGATATTGACTCCTGAAAATATTGAGACTTCGCCGGAGACGCGAGGAAAAAACGGAAAGATTATGCGTCCGCATATCGTTTTCTTTCAGGAAAATGTCCCCAATATTGAGCCGGCCATTGAATTGGCGGAGAAAGCTGACATTTTCGTGGTGATAGGCACTTCCCTTCAGGTCTATCCGGCAGCTTCACTTATCCGGTTTGTGCGTCCGGGCGTGCCTGTATATTATATCGACCCGCGCCCTGCAGCCGTAAGCGGCATACCGAATCTCACGGTCATTGCCGACACCGCCACAAATGGAATGAAGAAACTCGCACGGATTCTCGAAACGCAGCGGCAGAATAACTGAGATAATGATTTCGGGGAAAGCCTTATAGGGCGTCTCTCCCGGGCCTACTCTCCGGAGACTCCGACCACAGAGAATGCCTTCTGCGGTGAAGAAAGCCGAAAATATGTTGCAGAACATATTTTTATAACATGAGTTTCCCCGAAAAAATTACTACTTTTGTATCACCTAACAATCTAAGACTCTAAATATGGCAAAAGTACAAGGTGCAATCACTGTCAATATCGACAGATGCAAGGGATGTAACCTTTGTGTCGTGGCCTGCCCCACAGACACTTTGGCTCTGCAGCCCAATGAGGTCAATGACCGTGGCTATCACTACGCGTATATGGCTAACCCCGATAAGTGTACGGGCTGCTGCTCATGCGCTTGGGTATGTCCCGATGCCTGCATCGAGGTATATCGCGTGAAGGTGGACTGATTTTTTCTGTCCCAAATTATCGAAAAAGACAATCTTAAACAGAACAACGAAACAACAGAAGATATGAAAGAAGAGGTAAGATTAATGAAGGGTAACGAGGCCATCGCCCACGCCGCTATCCGCTACGGCTGCGACGGCTATTTCGGCTACCCTATCACCCCGCAGAGCGAGGTTCTCGAGACTCTTGAGGAGCTCATGCCCTGGGAAACTACCGGCATGGTGGTACTTCAGGCAGAATCCGAGGTGGCTGCTATCAATATGGTCTACGGTGGCGCAGCTACCGGCAAGGCTGTGATGACTTCATCCTCATCTCCGGGCGTCAGCCTCAAGCAGGAGGGCATCAGCTATATCGCTGCTTCCTCGCTCCCGGCACTTATCCTCAACGTTATGCGCGGTGGCCCGGGCCTCGGCACTATTCAGCCTTCTCAGGCCGACTATTTCCAGGCCGTGAAGGGCGGTGGCCACGGTGACTATCATCTCATCGTGCTCGCTCCCTCTACTGTTCAGGAGATGGTTGACTTCGTAGGCCTCGGCTTCGACCTCGCATTCAAATACAGAAACCCCGCCATGATTCTCGCCGACGGTATCGTGGGTCAGATGATGGAGAAGGTTATCCTCCCCGAGCAGCGCCCGCGTCGCACTGACGAGGAAATCCGTCAGCAGTGCCCCTGGGCTGTAACCGGACGTAAGGACGGTCGCAAGCGTAATGTGGTCACTTCTCTCGAACTCGAATCCTCTAAGATGGAGGTCATTAACCATGAACTTCAGGCTCGCTATCGCGAAATCGAAAAGAACGAAACCCGCTGGGAAGAAATCGACGTGGAAAATGCCGACTATCTCCTCGTAGCATTCGGTTCTATCGCTCGTATCTGCGACAAAGCTCGTGAACTTGCCGCTGAAAAGGGTATCAAACTAGGCATCGTTCGTCCGATCACTCTCTGGCCCTTCCCCACTGAGGCTATCGCCCGTGCTGCCGAGGGTAAGAAGGGTATCCTCTGTGTCGAACTCAACGCCGGCCAGATGATCGAAGACGTTCGCCTCGCTGTTCACGACAACCTCCCCGTAGAGCACTTCGGCCGTATGGGCGGTATTATCCCCAGCCCCGATGAGGTCGTGGAGGCCGTGGAAGAGAAGCTCATCAGAAAGTAAACCTTCATAGAAACCACAAGCTAACGAATTTTAATGGAAATCCAAGATATAATCCGTCCGGAGAACAAGGTTTACAGCAAACCTGAGCTCCTCGAAGAAGTGCACATGCACTATTGCCCCGGCTGTAGCCATGGTGTGATCCATAAGCTGCTCGCTGAAGTCATCGCTGAACTCGGAATCACTGACAAGACTGTCGGTGTCTCTCCCGTGGGTTGCGCCGTTTTCGCTTATAATTATATTGACGTTGACTGGGTAGAGGCTGCCCATGGCCGTGCGCCTGCTGTCGCTACTGCCATCGAGCGTCTCTGGCCTGAGAACGTGGTCTTCACTTATCAGGGCGACGGCGATATGTCGGCTATCGGTACTGCCGAATCTATCCACGCTGCCAACCGCGGTGAGAATATCGTGATGGTGTTCGTCAACAACGCTATCTACGGTATGACCGGCGGTCAGATGGCTCCTACCACTCTCGTAGGCCAGAAGACTGCTACTACTCCTTACGGTCGCCGCGTCGACCTTAATGGTCATCCGCTTGAGATCACCGAGCTTATGAAGGTGCTCGACGGCACTTGCTACGTAACCCGTCAGTCCGTTCATACTCCCGGCAATGTCCGCAAGACTAAGGCTGCCCTCAAGAAGGCTTTCCAGAATGCCCTCGCCAAGAAGGGCACTTCCGTAGTGGAAGTTGTGTCTACTTGTAACTCCGGCTGGAAGCTCAGCCCGGAGAAGAGCAACGAGTGGATGGTGGCCAATATGTTCGAGAAGTATCCTCTCGGCGACCTCAAGGACGAGTAATAGTTAATTTTAGGAAATCAATTCCCCTATCAAGACAATGAAAGAAGAAATCATCATAGCCGGCTTCGGTGGTCAGGGCGTACTCTCTATGGGTAAGATCCTCGCCTATTCAGGCCTCATGGACGACAAGGAAGTGACTTGGATGCCCTCTTATGGACCCGAACAGCGTGGCGGCACCGCTAACGTGACTGTCATCCTTTCCGATGAGAAGATATCATCTCCCGTGCTCGACAAGTTCGACGTAGTCATCGCTCTCAATCAGCAGAGCCTCGACAAATTCGCCCCCAAGGTGAAACCCGGCGGTATCCTCATCTATGACACCAACGGTATCCACAATCGTCCCACTCGCGAAGATATCACTATCTATCCTATCGACGCTATGGATGCCACTCTCGAGATCGGCAACTCTAAGGCTTACAACATGGTCGTAATGGGTGCCCTCCTTGAGGCTATGCCCTATAAGCTCCCCATGGAGAATGTGATCAAGGGTCTTAAGAAGTCGCTACCCGAGCGTCACCACAAGCTCATCCCTCTCAACGAGAAAGCTATCGAGAAGGGCCGCGAGATTCTTAAGAAGTAATCTCCCTTTCCCTCTCTTTGAAGTTGTTAAAACTTCTCTATTTGTTCCGACAACTTCAATATTCCATTCAGACCAATTTCATAAGGTGTGTCAGGTTTCAACCCGACACACCTTATTCTTTATCCTTAATCGTTATTCTCCCGAAAAGATCGCTCCGGATGTGGAATTCCTGCGGGTTCTTACTAAAAAAAACTAAAAAGTAGCCTTGGATGCTGTCAATCGGGATTTTTTGAGTATTTTTGAAGTCACAAATGACTGCAAATATGGATATAGCCGTAATGGCCAACAGGATCTTTGACCGGTGTGTGGCCGACTATCATCTCTCTGACGACATTGATGCTCCATGGAAAAATCCTTATGATGAGGATTCTCTTGAGGGGCTGCTGTATGNGAAGTGTCGTATAGATGCCGAACAGTGGCACATGGAGGATATTATCAGAGATACTGAAATCGATCCCGTAGAGGCTCTCGAACTTAAGCGTCGCATTGACGCAAGCAATCAGAGACGTACGGATATGGTGGAAGAACTCGACTCACTGTTCCGTGAGCGTTTTGCTGATGTTGTTCCGCTACCGGAGGCTACAATCAATACGGAGTCTCCAGCCTGGGCAATCGACCGCCTGTCGATTCTTGCGCTCAAGCTGTGGCACATGAGCGAACAGNCCGAACGACTTGACGTTGACGATGAGCATCGTCGCCGGAGTGCCGCCCGTCTGGATGTGCTTCGCGAACAGCGTGCCGACCTCTCGCAGGCCATTGATACGCTGCTCGAGGATATTCAGGCCGGCCGGAAGTATATGAAGGTATATCGGCAGATGAAACTTTATAACGATCCTGACACCAACCCTGTGCTTTATGGAAAGAAGCGATGATGCCGCTGCTTCCGGTGGGTCGGTTCTTGTAAGTCGGTTCTCTGCATTGGGTGATGTGGCGATGNCGCTCCCATCCCTATATGAGGCTTGCAGGACTTTCCCGAAGAGGAAATTTGTCATGTTGACTCGCAAGCATCCTGCTTCAGTTTTCGTTAATGCTCCTGATAATCTTGTGGTGAAGGGGATTGATACTGACTTGTATCGAGGCCCTGCAGGCCTGTGGCGACTNAGCGGAGAGTNGCAACATGAATTTAAATTCGACACATACGTTGACCTTCATGATGTGGTCCGCACACGCCTCTTGCGTCTCTTCATGCGCCTCCGGGGTGTGAAGCATATACGTCACATTGTGAAGGGAAGAAGTGACAAGCGCGCACTCACCCGACGCCATAACAAGGTGCTACTCCCTCTTCCGGCCACTCTCTTGCGTTATGCCGACACGTTTAGGCGCGCCGGCATGCCGTTGTCGGGGTCAGGAGAGGAGGCTTTTTCTACTGTGTTTAAGCGCAGACGCCCGGATCCTTCGATTTTTTTGGAGGCTTCCGATCCCAAGGCGCCAGGCGAAGTGTGGATTGCCATTGCTCCTTTTGCACGCCATCAGGGAAAGATNTATCCCTCTGACTTGCTTAAGCAGGTGGTCGACCGCTATGCGCCGCTGCCGTTTCACCGTATTTTTCTCTTCGGAGCCGGTGAGAAGGAAGCTGCTCAACTCGATATGCTCCGGGATGGCCGTCCGAATATCGTGAATTTGGCGAGAGTTAAACTGGGTATCCCGGCTGAGCTTTCACTTCTTTCGTTTTGCGATGTGATGCTCTCTATGGATTCTGCCAATATGCATCTCGCTTCGCTTGTGGGTCTGCCTGTTGTCTCTGTGTGGGGTGCCACTCATCCTTACGCCGGTTTTATGGGCTGGAAGCAGTCTGACAGGGATGCTGTGCAGCTTGATATGGTCTGTCGGCCATGTTCTGTGTTCGGCAATAAATCCTGTCATCGGGGTGATTATCATTGTCTGAGGGGAATTTCTCCTCAAAGGATTATCGATCGTCTGGATAGCCGGCTTAAAGAACGGACGGGCGACGGCCCAGAAGAATGATTTTACTTATAATTTACGCCCCTTCCTTCTAAAGAGGTGTTCTTTCAGGTCGGGGTCTAAGTCTGATATAAATGAACCTTTCCAAAATAGTACTGGCTCCTTTACTCTCAGCCGCTTTTGTGCTGACTCCTGCCGCTGAGGCATCGGATTTCCTATCGCCGCTCGCGCAAGGATATCTGCAGCGTGGACGTGAGATGCTTGCCGGAGGAAATTATGTCGGAGTCATCGATCAGTTNCGTCATCTCGTCACAGAGGAGGCTGTCCTATCTGCTGACGATTCTCGTGAACTGGCTTATATGCTCGCTATGGCGGCCTTTGAACGCGGCGATAGTGATTGCATCGCGCTCTTGTCTGATTTTGCAAGTCGGTATCCCTCATCCGTAGAGGCACTTGAGACTTCGCTTGCCTTAGCCGACAGTTATCTTTATGACGGTCGTTTTGCTGATGCCCTCGACAGATATGATGCTCTCGACTTCTCGCGTCTCAATGCCACTCAGAAGCCGCTTTATACCTATCGTAAAGCTTTCTGTCTTGTGAAATGTGGCGAATTTGATGCGGCGGTGCCGCTGTTGAAGTCGCTGGAAAACNACGGTGGATATGGAGTCGCTGCTGATTTTTATCTTGGTTATATAGACTATGCTAAGGGGGAATATGACAGGGCTTACAATAGATTCGAAAAGGTCACCCGTTCGCGCGATTCCATCCCGGCGTCGTATAGAAGGGGCGATTCGTATATTCCTGACGGGCTGGAAGCGGAATACTATCTTGTGCATATTGATTATGTGAGAGGCGATTACGGTGAGGTGATAAGTGCCGGACGGCGTCTGCTCGCGGATGCTCCGGTGGAGCTTTTGCGTCCGGAGTTGGAGAAAGTAATCGGACTTAGCTATTTCAAACTTGGCGACAAGGGAGATGCACGCCGATTCTTGCAGATGTATTTCAATTCTTGTGTCGGCACCCCTTCCGATGATGCCGTCTATGCTATGGGAGTGCTTGAGTATGAGGATGCTGATTACTCGGCTGCTTCTCAGTTATTCTCCTCCATCTCCTCTCTCCGCAATGATCTCGGCCAGAGCGCATCGCTCTACCTGGGTCAGATCGCTGCCCGCGATGGCGACGATAATGCCGCGGCTATGGCTTTTGAGCGGGCTGCCAATATGGTCTATGACAGGGCTGTCGGCGAGACTGCTCTATATAATTATGTCTCTGCCCGCACACGTGGTGGTAATATTCCTTTTGGAAGCTCAATCTCTCTGCTTGAACGGTTTCTGGAGCAGTATCCTGATTCGGAATATGCACCTGCCGTTGAGGAATATCTCGCTACAGCTTATTATAATGAGAAGGATTATGCCAAAGCTTTGGAGAGTATCAATCGCATAGCGCGTCCTGCCGATAAAGTGCTCGCCGCAAAGCAGAAGGTGACCTACGAACTTGGCATTGAAGCAATGGCTAATAACCGACCTGCTGAGGCGGAGTCTTATCTTAAGGAGGCGGTGTCGCTCGGACGGTTCTCTCGTCAGATTGCCGACGATAGCCGGCTTTGGCTCGCCGATGCTCTTTATGCCCAGAAGAAATGGGGGGAAGCTGAGAAGCTTTACTCACAATATATCAATGGTGAGACATCCTCTGCCAATCGCTCTCTGGCTATATACAACATGGCCTACACGCTCTATATGCAGGATCGATTCAGTCAGGCGGCTTCCTGGTTTCGTAAGGCTTTGGATGCTTCGCCGGCTNTGCCGGCTGCCCTGAGGGATGACTCGGAGGTACGTCTTGCCGACTGTCTGTATTATAGCGGCGACTATAAGGAGGCGATGAGCCGTTATGCCTCGGCTGTGTCTAAGGGTGTGAGGGATGCTGATTATGCGGCTTTCCGTCATGCCGTGATGCGTGGGCTTGCCGGAGATATCAAGGGGAAAGTGAGCGAACTGTCCTCTATGAAAAAGAACTATCCGGGTTCTCGGTGGCTTCCTGCTGCTTTGCTGGAGAACGGGATGACTTATAGTTCTCTCGGACAGACAGCCGATGCCACACGTGCTTTTGAGGAGCTTTCTCGTGATTATCCCGATTCTCCTTATTCCCGTAAGGGTATGCTCAATCTCGCCATGGCCTATACAAAGACGGCTCAGGCGGGTCGGGCTGCCGAAGCTTATCGGGAGGTGATACGTAAGTGGCCNTCAAGTGAAGAGGCCGCCTTGGCTAACGAGGATTTGCGTCGTTACTATGCCTCCACTGGAGAGCTTGACGAATATGCTGATTTTCTCACCTCTATACCTGATGCTCCCAAGCTGAATGAGGATGATAAGGAACGTCTCTCGTTTGAAGCTGCCGAAAGTGCTTTCGCTGCCGATGAAAAGAATTATCGTATGCTGGAGCAGTATGTGAATAACTATCCTTCGGGAAAATATCTGGCTCAGGCATTGCTTGATCTCGCAGAGGGGTATGAGGCTGACGGAAAGCGAGAGATGGCTATTTCCACTCTTGATCGTCTGCTGTCACGTCGTGGCGATTCTGCTCGCGCATCGGAGGCTCTTATGATGCGTGCTGAGCTGCTTGAAGACACTCCCGGACGTTCTGCTGAAGCTCTTCAGGCATGGAAGGAGCTGGAAAGGCGAGCTGACAATGAGTTTCTGCCGGAGGCATACGCCGGCGTTATGCGCACCACCGCCTCTGATTCCGAACGGATTAAGTATGCGCGCCTTGCCCTCCGCAGCGGCGGCTTGAGTGCGGATATGCTGGAGGAGGCTTCGCTCTATGAGGCTATCGGACTGCGTGATGCGGGCAATTCTGCGGAAGCTATAGGAATCCTGAAGTCTCTGGCAAATAATCCGAAGTCTCAACCGGGGGCCAGAGCGGCCGTGATTCTGGGTCAGATGCTTCTTGATGCAGGGCGTCTTGATGAAGCGGAGCGAACGCTGTCGGATTTTACTGAAGCCGGTACTCCACATCAGTATTGGTTGGCCCGCGGATTTATTGCTCTTGCCGACACGTATGCTGCAATGGGCAAGACTTATCTTGCGAAAGAATATGTCACCTCTCTACGCGATAATTATCCGGGTTCTGAACTCGATATACATGATATGATTGCCAAACGTCTCAAATCATGGAAATAAAAAGATTGGCTTTTCATTTGCTTCTTGCCGGAGCTTTTTTGCCGGCGGCTGCACAGACCCTTCATGAATCGATAAGCGTGGAGGGAAAGTATGTGCCTGATATTATACGCCTCGACCGTATGTATGTGTTCCCGGAGGCGAGGGTTTTTCCGCTGGAGTCATCTCCGATGCCTTATGAATGGCGTGGTGTGGCGGCGGCCTTTGAACCTTCGCTGATGACTATGCCTGTGACGGGATGGAGAGTCTCACGTGCCCCCCGACGCAATCAGGGTTATCTGGAGGCTGACCTGGGTTCTTGGTTGAATTCTAATCTCAGTGCTGGCGGAAGGTTCGTTGACAATGGTATCACCACGGCCGGTGCGTGGCTGCAATTTAATTCCTCGTCTCTCTGGAAGCCTTCTTTCCCTATGGCTACTGCCGATCGGCAGCGTGCCCTCTATGACGGCACTCTGGGCGTATATCTTACTCATGACTTTGCGCAGGCAGGGCGTCTGGATGCTGCTTTGAGTTGGCATACGGGATATTTCAATTATTTTACGTGGCGTCCTGATAGAGNGGGAGATGCTCCTTCGCAGACGCTTAATGATTTGGCTGTGCGACTGGGATGGACTTCNCCTTATCATTTGGGTGAAGTAGGCTGGAATGCTTCTGTCTCGGCTCGGCGGTTTGCTTATCGTCGATTCTATCTCCCTGAGATGGAGAGTGGTGTTAAGCCGGCTTGCGAGTCAGGAGTCTCTGTGCAGGGAGGCGTCGTGATGCCGTGGGAATCGGGTAGCAGTATCGGTCTGGATGCTGTGGCTGATATAATGCTATATTCTCATCAGGAGGATATTAATCCGACACAGGGCTGGCTGATAGTGGCTCCTGATAATTATACTCAGCTTGCTCTGAATCCTTTCTACAGGTTTAGCCGCGGTCTTCTCAATGTGAAAGCGGGTGTGGAGGTTGATCTTACTTTCAATGCCGGATTGCCGGGAAAGAGATTCTCTATGTTCCACATAGCGCCGGATGTGAAATTGAATTTCCGTAGCGGGCCGGTAGGTGTCTGGCTCGACTTGCTGGGCGGAAGTGAGCTGCAGACGCTTGCTTCACAGCATGAGAATGATTACTATTCTATGCCGGTGCTGTCAAATACTCGTCCTGTATATTCTCCGCTTGATGCTACGCTTGGTGTGTCCTTCGGTCCTTTCTCCGGTTTTTCAGCCGGAGTGGAATTTGCTTGGAAATCCTCGAATAAAGTCCCGCTCGGCGGCTGGTATTCCTGGATGCTTGCTGACTATTCTTCCCCTTGGGCTTCTGATCCCGAACTTTCGTCAATGTCTCCGTTATATGGATTTGATACGGAGGGACTGACCGTGAAGGGTATGAGCCTTGGTCTTGATCTGGCCTACACTACGGGGAAGGTGTTCTCTATCAAAGGATCTGTACGCTATCAACCGCAGAAAGAGGGAAAAGGATATTTCAACGGTCTTGATCGTCCGCGCTGGGTGGCTGAGGCCGGAATGACTCTTAATCCCTGGGGCGGTCTGAAATTCAATGTGGATTATTCTTATCGAGGAGTGCGCACTGTGTATACACGTCTGACGCCCTCACGCCCTTCTGTGAGTATTGATGGGAGTGGACATGATTCCCGTGTGGCAGGGATGCGTCTGCCCGATCTCTGTATGCTTGGAGCCGGAGTCTCATATAGTTTCACGCCTTCTTTCGGACTCAGTGTGCAGGCTCAGAATCTGCTTAATCGTCATGACGCCGTCCTCCCGGGGCTTCCCTCGGAAGGAATCTGTATCACCGGCGGCTTTAATTTGCTGTTCTGACATTCATACGAAGTTTAAGACCCCGGCCTGATGGGGGCGAAGCAACCTTTGTGGCAAACAAATGGACGCTTCGGAGGTTTTAATATGTAGAAAGAATTTTTATTTTAGCTACTTATGAGCCGCGAAACATTTACATTGACATATCTTAATGAAGACGACCGGGCCTTTGGGTTGGCGGGAATGGCTATTTCGCTTGCGGCATTTGATGCCATTGACCGTGTGGCCTCTGTGTCTCTGGACACTGACGGGCCGATGGTCAATTTCACTCATGCTTATTATTTCACAGGATCACCTTCCATGTCGCCTAAGCGCAGTTGGGATATAATGGTGCGTAATTTCAATCTCACAACAGCCATGGCTATCTCAAATGTGTTGGCACGNGCATTGGTTCGTGCGGGAATAGAGGTGCCTGACGACACTCTCACCGCCCTATATCGTGAAGTGGAGACTGAAGGAAAGGAAAGTCTTGACTTGGAGCAGGATGAGGTGTCGGCACTTTTCCGCAAGAATCTCTCTTACGCTCGCCGTATATTCGGCAATCAGCGTCTCCACGCCCCTATCCGAGACCTTGCAAGGACAATATCCTTACGTCGCACTCTCTCCGGCACTGACATACGCGAAGAACTGGAATTACTCCAGATTATTTAATCTCCTCCGAATATCTACTTATCCCCCAATAATGATAATGCTGAGACCCCGGGCCTCGGCATTATCATTATTTANTCCCTTTTATCCTCTAAAAATATGGACGTGGTTAAAAAATGAAGTTGTTTAAACTTATTAAGATTTCACCATATTTTNGANGGGAATTATGTATTGTAATCATCTTGACCTCGGCTCTATCTTTGGGGAGAGGATGGAGTCTTGAAGCGTTCGGAGTCACGCTGTGTTTTCTTACGGATCGAGGCTTCAAGTGCTTCGGTCAGGTCTACTCCGGTTTGATTGGCAAGACACATCACCACCCATAGAATATCGGCAAGCTCTTCTCCGATGCCTTTACGCAGATCGCCTTCTTTGGCCACCTGTTCGCCATATATGCGGGCTATGAGTCGTGCCAATTCGCCGGTCTCCTCTGTCAGGAGTGCCATATTGGTCAGCTCTGAGAAATAGCCGCCTCCAATTTCTTTAATCCATTTGTCTACCGCGTCTTGTGCCTCCGCTATTGTCATCATTTCTTTTTCCCTAAGATGGCATTGATCACCATCGCCCCTACTTTACGCTCTATGCCGGCGCGTGTGGTAGGGATACCGGTGGCTCGTGATATATTTCTCTTTGCCTGTGTCACACCCAGTGCGCGTTTCCATGAAAATGATAATCCCGGAATTTTCATATTGCTTGGAATTTAGGATCTTAAAATAAATCCGGCCGGAAGCGCGGTCTTGACGCCGCGGCTTTCGGCCGGAGGTTTTCATTGTCTGTCGGTTGATTAGCCGTTCACTTTCTTCATGTGTGCGATAAGATCAAGCACCTTGTTGGAGTAGCCGATCTCATTGTCATACCAGGAGATGACCTTGACAAACTTGTCTGTCAAATAAACACCTGCGGTGGCATCGAAGATGGAAGTGAGAGGACAGCCGAGGAAGTCGGAGCTGACTACTGCATCTTCTGTGTAGCCGAGTACTCCCTTGAGTTCTCCTTCAGAAGCTTCCTTCATTGCTGCGCAGATCTCCTCCTTAGTGGCGGGTTTGGCGAGGTTGACAGTGAGGTCCACAACTGATACGTCAAGAGTGGGGACACGCATAGAGATACCGGTCAGCTTGCCGTTGAGCTCGGGAATCACTTTGCCCACTGCCTTGGCTGCACCTGTAGAAGAGGGGATGATGTTGCCGGCTGCTGCACGTCCGCCGCGCCAATCCTTCATTGAAGGTCCGTCTACGGTCTTCTGAGTGGCTGTGGTGGAGTGTACGGTGGTCATAAGACCCTCTACGATGCCGAATTTCTCATTGAGCACCTTGGCGATAGGTGCGAGACAGTTTGTAGTGCAGGATGCGTTGGATACAATCTGTGTGCCCTTTACGTATGTGTCGGAGTTTACACCTACCACAAACATCGGGGTGTCATCCTTGGAGGGAGCGGACATCACCACATACTTGGCTCCTGCCTCCAGGTGAGCCTGTGCTTTCTCCTTTGTCAGGAAGAGACCGGTAGACTCTACCACATACTCTGCGCCGGCTTCGCCCCAGCCGATTTCCTTCGGGTCTCTGCAGGCTGTCACACGGATACGCTTGCCGTTGACGATGAGTTCGCTCTTCTCAAGATCGTAGTCCACTGTGCCGTCAAAACGTCCGTGCATAGTGTCATATTTGAGCATATATGCCATATAATCAACCGGAAGGAGGTCGTTGATTGCTACTACCTCAAGGTCGTCTCTCTTTGTAGAGGCGCGGAACACAAAGCGTCCGATACGGCCGAAACCGTTGATACCAATCTTTGTCATGTCTTGTGTTTGATTTAATCTTTTGGGTTTATAATTTTGGATTGTCTGTTGTAGAAGAAACGTCATCTGACAACGCTCACCGCCATTGTGTCCGCAGCTCTGTGCTTTTCGGTCCCGACCCCCTTGACAAGGGCATCGTAAGGCGGTTTACATAGGTTGTGGAATTGCAAAATTAACATAAATTATTGAAAATTTCCAATCCCGTTAAACAGATTAACGTTTTTTTCATTATAACCTTAGAAAGTTCGTTTTTAGCGTGACTGCTCCCCAATCNTGGTGGGGGCTGTCAGCTTCTGAACAGGCTCTCTATATCTTCATAACAACTCACCAACTAATTTGTATGCGAAATGGGAAAATTTTTATCTGATTTTAAAGAATTCGCTCTTAAGGGCAATGTCGTTGACATGGCGATCGGTGTTATCATCGGTGGTGCTTTCGGTAAAATTGTCACATCGTTGGTCAACGATATGATCATGCCGGTCATTTCCGTCTTAACCGGCGGTTCAAGCTATGCCGATCTCAAATATGTGATTACTCCCGGTCATGAAGCCACTGCCGACGGTGTGGCCGCTGTGGAGGAAGTNGCTATTAACTATGGCACATTCATCATGAACATTGTCGACTTCATCATCATTGCCCTCTCCATCTTCATCGCTATCCGCTACACTACCAAATTTATGCGTAAGGAGAAAGCTGAGGAAGCTGCCGCCCCCGCTCCGGAACCCACTAAGGAGGAAGTGCTCCTTACTGAAATCCGCGACATCCTGAAGTCAGAGAAGAAAAACTAATACTTTGTNCGGTCATCTTTCTAAATGACGATCATGATTAAGTAGTGGCTATCCCGCTACTCATCCCGATAAAGAAAGATTATCCCTTCATTCCTGTCTGTATGAAAACGGGGGATGGAGGGATATTTTTATCTGTTCAACCCCTCTCGGGAAGTATGTTGACGCATCATCAATCGTTTTTTATTGAGCTCTTACTGACCCTGATGTCGTTTTTTTCACTATTTTTGCAGACATGAAACGCGCACTCATTACCGGCGTTACTGGTCAGGATGGTTCCTACCTCGCCGAACTGCTGCTCTCAAAGGGTTACGACGTGCATGGTATGATACGCCGTTCGTCGACCGACTATCGCGAGAGAATAGCTCATCTCGAAGGTCATGCTAATTTCCATCTCCATTACGGCGACATGGCCGACTCTATGTCGCTCCTTAAGGTCATTGGTGCGGTTCGCCCCGACGAGATTTATAATCTTGCTGCTCAAAGCCATGTGCAGGTATCTTTCGATGTCCCGGAGTTCACTGCCAATGTTGACGCCACGGGGGTGCTACGTGTCCTCGANGCTGTCAGACAGACCGGCCTGACTGACTCTTGCCGCATCTATCAAGCTTCCACTTCGGAGCTTTATGGAAAAGTGGAGGAGGTGCCTCAGAACGAACTCACTCCTTTCCATCCGTATTCGCCGTATGCTGTCGCCAAGCTTTACGGTTTCTGGATAGTGAAGGAGTATCGTGAGGCCTACGGCATGTATGCTTGTTCCGGGATTCTTTTCAATCATGAAAGCGAACGACGTGGCGAGACTTTCGTCACTCGCAAGATTACACTCGCTGCCGCCCGCATTGCCCAGGGAAAACAGGAGAAACTCTTGCTTGGAAATCTTTCTTCGCTGAGAGACTGGGGTTATGCCCCGGACTATGTGGAGTGTATGTGGCTTATACTCCAGCAGCCTAAGCCTGACGATTATGTGATCGCCACTGGCGAACAGCACTCCGTGAGGGAGTTTGCCACTATTGCATTCGCTCATGCCGGTATTCCCCTGCGTTGGGAGGGGGAAGGTCCTGATGAAATCGGCATAGATGTAAGGACTGGAAAGACTGTCGTGGAGGTTTCCCCTGACTTCTATCGTCCCACCGATGTGGTCAATCTTCTCGGCGATCCCTCCAAGGCACGTCTTGAACTCGGCTGGAATCCTCAGCGCACCTCTTTCGAGGAACTTGTTAAGAAAATGGTCGATGCCGACATGGCTAAGGTGGCTGTCGAACGTGCCGGTGAGAATGCCAGGATGAATCTCGCCGAATATCTTGAGAAGGGTATCGTAAAATAAGGTTCTGTTTAATGATGATGGATAAAGAAAGCAAGATATATGTTGCCGGCCACAGAGGTATGGTTGGTTCGGCAATAGTCAGGGAGTTGCAGCGACAAGGTTATGAGAATATCATTGTTAGAACTCATGAGCAACTCGACCTTACTGATCAGCCGGCAGTGGAGAAATTTTTCATGTCCGAAAAACCGGATTATGTCTTTCTTGCCGCTGCTAAGGTGGGAGGCATTGTGGCCAATTCTGAGGCTCCGGCCGACTTCATGTATATCAATATGATGCTGGAAATGAATGTCATAAACGCTGCCTGGCGTCATGGTGTGAAGAAATTGGAGTTTCTTGGCTCTTCATGTATCTACCCACGTATGGCGCCTCAGCCTATGACTGAAGACTGCCTGCTCACTTCTTCGCTCGAATCCACAAACGAGGCTTATGCTCTCGCTAAGATTTCTGGCCTGAAGTATTGTGAATACCTGAACCGGCAATACGGCACTGATTTTATTTCGGTCATGCCTACCAATCTTTACGGTCCGGGCGATAACTATCACCCTACACGTTCCCACGTCCTGCCGGCTTTGATTCGTCGTTTTCATGAGGCGAAGGTTGCTGGCCTTGACTCTGTTACTTGCTGGGGCGATGGCTCTCCCTTAAGGGAGTTNCTGTATGTCGATGATCTTGCTAATCTCTGTGTGTTCCTCATGAATAATTATAGCGGCAACGAAACTGTAAATGCCGGTAGCGGTAAGGAGTTGTCAATTCGTGAACTCACAGAACTTGTAGCCGGAATTATTGGCTACCGGGGACGGATAGAGTGGGACACTACGCGCCCCAATGGAACCCCTCGCAAATTGCTCGACGTCAGTANGGCTGCCGCCTTGGGATGGTCTTATTCCACCGAACTGCCTGATGGCATCAGCTTGGCATATTCTGATTTTCTCTCAAGAATATGATTATGCTTCATCCGCCTCGTCACTATATGGGGCGGATGATAATTGCGGATGATAATTAATGTTGTGTGTGCCCGAGCCGCACGTATATATATATGATTTTAATACTGATGCATCATGTTGAAAAGAATAAACATTGATATCTTCAAGAATAATATCTCTGCTTATGCAGGCCATTATAATCCCACTGCCTTATTTGACAAAATTAAAGTCTTCGCAAGGAAATTGGGTATTAAAAGTGTCTACGGGCTTCTGATCCTCTATTATGCCACTTTTGACAAGTCTCTTCCCCTGAAAGATCGCATCATGGTGATGGCGGCCCTCGGTTATTTTATCCTTCCTCTTGACATTCTTCCTGACGCATTGCCAGGAGGTTTTGCCGATGATATGGCGGCTGCCACGTATGTGTTGAAGCATATATGGTCAAATCTATCCCCTATGACGGCGCATAAAGCAGCATCCCGTCTTCGCGAGTGGTTTGACAATGTTACCGACGAGGATCTACGCATCCCGGGGCTATAATACGGCTGAGACTTATGTCTTACAGCACTATAAGTTTAAGGCACAGGATCATATCCGGATCCTCCCCACGGATGACAACGACAAATACGCTTTGCCGACAGCCATACTCCTGTCACCGGTCCATATTTACGGATTGCCTCTATGGCATATTGTGAACACGTAGGGGTGAAACGACACGCCGCCGGGAAATGAGGTGAGATTGCCAACTGATAGAATCGTACCGGAAGTATGAATACTTCCGAAAGCAAGTGTTTTGCCTCTTTATTCCTTGCTTCCGGGAGAGGTGTCCGATTTTTCATTGTCAAGAAATGCTGTGAGTTTTTTTATCAATATTCCCATCTTACGGTTGACGGTGGCAAAAGTCTCGTTTTTCTCTGCGATGTAGATGGTGGCAATGGAGAGGGTACGGCGGTCGGGATGCGACTCCACAAGAGCAGTCAAGGCGTGTCGCTGTTGTCTGAAGGCTTCTCTGATAAGCCGACGCATACGCACTCGGTCTACAGCGTGTCGCCGTTTCTTCTTCGGCACAGTTATCATCAGCTGAACCGGCCCTATACCCTGGGGCACTGTGTCTCTGAATGAAGATTGTAGTTCTTCGGAAGAGAGCACACGCCATACGCAGCGGAGCGGATATACATACAATGATTGACCCTTGTCGAAAAGGGCATTGACAAGTGTGCGATGATGCAGACGTGCCGACTTGGGAAATGTGTTACGCTCACTCACACTTTTTTCTTGCATCGGCCTGTTCTCTTCTTCCGAGATCTCAAATGGCTTCATAGTGCAAAATTAGTGAAAATCCACTATACCACGTAATCTCTCCCTGATCCAAGATAATGATTATTTGTAGATCCCGCGCAAAAGAAGTATATTTGCAAATCAAATATTCCACCGTATGAAAATCCTTGATCCCACCTATGACGCAGGCTTCAAGCTACTTTTCGGAAGAAAGAATGTTTCGGAAGAACTGCTGAGGGAACTCCTGAATTCTATATTCGAAGGCGACCCGGAATTATCAGATATCCGCTCCGTTTCCTATATGAATCCGGAGAAGGAGGGGGAATACGATGGTGTTAAGGGGANTCGCTACGATATACTTTGTGAGACAGGATCCGGACACCGGTTTATCGTAGAGATGCAGAAATCCTCACAACGTTATTTTGTAAAACGGGCGGAGTATTACTATGCACGTGCGGTTGCGGAGCAGGGATTCGGAGGGAAGGACGATGAGTCGATGACATGGAANTACAATTACATACCTGTTGTAGGTGTCTATATCTGTCAGACACGCATAAAGGGGCTTCCCCACAAACTCATCACGCGCTGTCGATTGACGGACGAATCGACAGGTCAACCCATCGGGTCGACGATACGTTTTGTTTATATTCAGCTTCCGTATGTAAGGGAGACCGAGGAAGAATGCGAGAATTATTTTGAAGAATGGTCATATAACATAAAGAATATGGGTAAAACACAGCATGTAGCTTTTCAGAGCCACCGCGAAATCTTCAATCGTCTGGCACAGCTCGCCAAGCTATCCTCTCTCACACCGGATCAGGCCCGTATTTATGAGGCAAATCTCAAGACAGCCCGCGACTACTACAACGAGCTTGAGGAGGCTCGCACTGAGGGCCTTGAACAAGGTATAGAGCAAGGCCTTCAGCAAGGCCTTCAGCAAGGTCGTCAGCAAGGTCGTCAGGAGGGGATTCAACAGGGCTTAGAACAGGGAATAGAAAAAGGTCGTGAACAAGGTGCATGGAAGAAACTGTGCAATATTGTGAAGAATCTCCGTGAAAAGGGGATGGATAATTCCACGATTGCCTCTCTGCTGAACGAGTCAATGGATGTAGTGGCATCAATCTAAACTTTAAATACTATTATGGCAAAAGATCAGACTGTTCTGTTTCATTCTACGATTTTCGGACCTATTCACAGCCGCCGGCTGGGTGTGTCTTTGGGTATCAACTTAATGCCGGACGATGGGAAAGTATGTTCGTTCGACTGTCTTTATTGCGAAGCCGGTTTCAACTCACAGGGAAAAGGCTCTACAGGTTTACCCTCGCGTGAGAAGACGGCTACTGACCTCGATGCCAAGCTGAAGGCAATGAAGGAAGCCGGCGAACGTCTTGATGTAATCACATTTTCCGGAAACGGAGAACCCACGTTGCACCCTGATTTCCCGGGCATCATTGACGATACGCTTGCCATCCGCGACCGTTATTATCCTGATGCGAAAGTTTCTGTACTCTCCAACTCGACTCGCATTTTCGACCCGGAAGTGGCTGCGGCATTACGCAAGGTTGACAATAATATTCTTAAACTTGACTCTGCCGTTGAGGGGACTATGCGTCTTATCGATCGCCCCACATCTCCCTCTTTCACTGTGGAAAAGGTTGTGGAGGCTCTTAAGCAGTTCAGTAATCAGGCTATTATTCAGACAATGATGCTGCGTGGCTCTCACAACGGATATACGGTTGACAACACTACCCCTGATGAGATTCAGGCTCTGATAAAAGCATATCGGGAGATAAAGCCGCGTGAGGTGATGCTTTATAGCCTTGATCGCTCCACTCCTGAAGAAAAACTCGTGAAGGTGGAGAAGNCGGAACTGGAGAAAATCGCCGACCTTATCCGTGCCGAGGGTATCAAAGTGCAAGTAAACTGATAATGAATACTCCTGTCATATTTCCTCCTTCGCTTCGCCGTGGCGACCGGATAGCTGTCATTTCACCTGCCACTACCGTAAAATCGGAATTTGTGGAAGGTGGTGTCAAAGTTCTTGAGGAAGCCGGTTTTCGACCTGCCGTCGCTCGTCATGCCCTTGGGCCTGCTCTTGGTTCGTATGCTGCATCAGACTCTGACAGACTGGACGACCTCTTGTCGGCACTAAGTGACCCGGGTATACGGGCTATATATTGTGCGAGAGGTGGCTACGGATGCGTTCATCTCCTTAAACATATCCCCGCAGATTTGCTTCGCAATGATCCCAAGTGGCTCCTTGGATTTTCCGACATCTCTGCCCTTCATGCGCTCTGGCAGACTTGTGGAGTGGCCTCTGTTCATGCGCCTATGATGAAGCATCTTTCTCTGTTTGGTCTTAATGACCCATGCTCGAAGATGATTATGGAGATTATATCCGCTTCTGATGGAATTTNCTCTTCTTCTCGAGACTTCTCTATCTCTTCCGAAAGTCATCCCTTGAATCGCCTTGGAGTGGCAGAAGGCATTTTACGAGGGGGGAATCTGGCTGTCCTCGATGGTCTTGCGGCCACTCCTTTTGATATGCTTGACGTAAAGGACCGGGAAAATGTCATTCTCTTCATCGAGGATATTGCCGAACCAATTTACAAAGTGGAGCGTATGCT
The DNA here is from genome assembly GCA_014800515.1 of Bacteroidales bacterium. Taxonomy (GTDB): domain Bacteria; phylum Bacteroidota; class Bacteroidia; order Bacteroidales; family Muribaculaceae; genus Lepagella. Next base: position 9,687 of record JAAVFY010000031.1, on the reverse strand, counting down.
TACCCGACTGTATCTTGCAGGAGCTCTCTCAAAGGTGAAGGGTCTTGTTGTGGGACAATTCACGGAATATAAANCCGATTCTAATTTTACCACAATGGAGGATATGATTGCCGCCCGGCTGAGTCAATGGGGCTTTGACAAACTGCCGGTTGCCTTCAATTTCCCAATAGGACATGTGGATCGTAATATGCCGGTGGTTTTGGGAGCTCCGGCAATTCTCAATGTCGGAAGAAATGGGGCTTCTCTACAATATAGAATAGAATAATGATAGCTTTGATTCAACGTGCTTCGCGTGCTGAAGTCAGGAGTGACGGCCGGCTCCTCGGAAGTATATCCGCAGGCCTTATGATTTTACTCGGAGTCATAGAAGGTGACACTATGCAGGATGTGAATAAACTCGTGAAGAAGTGCAGTATGATGCGCATATTTGCTGATGATAATGGAGTGATGAACCGTAGTGTCATCGATATCGGAGGTCAGGTAATGGTGGTGAGCCAATTCACACTTGCTGCTGATATCCGCAAGGGCAATCGCCCAAGCTACATTAAGGCCGCAAGGCCTGAACAGGCTATTCCTCTTTACGAGACTTTTTGCCGCCTTATGTCAGAAGCTATCGGACATCCTGTGGCTACAGGCGAATTTGGTGCTGACATGCAGGTCGAACTAATCAATGATGGCCCCGTCACTATCATTGCGGATTCTCGTGGATTATGACCTCCTGAGGATGCTTACAATTTATGCCGCTCTCTGAACGTTGATATAGTATATGANACATTTCCCCTTCTCCTTATGCGCGGCTCTTATCTCGGCTGTCGCTTTAGCTTTTCCCACTCTTTCAACTGCTGCTGGCGCAAATTTAAACGGTTCTTGGATTCGGCATGAATCTTTTGATCATCAGCTTGTTTCGCTTGCTCCGACCCCGGAACGGCTATATATTCTCATGCACCCCATGGAGTATCGTGCCGGTGCGTCTGATGATATCGGCTCTCCGGTGCCTCGTCCGTTTTTTATAGATGCCGGTTCAGCCTCCCTTCGTCCCCTCTCTGACGAGGTGGCCCTTTCCGGTGANGGGGTAAGAATAATGAGATATAACCCTTTGGCGCAATATCTCCTGATTGGATATGAGGAGGGCGAAATCGACTTGATTTTCTCTGACGGTTCCAAACGGGAGGTGTCGGCNCTTTCTATGATTTCATTTCCCGGTCTGCGCGGACTCCATGAAGTCACTTTCTCACCTGATGGNAAGCGAGCCTATGTNGCTTCCGATTTCGGATATGTCTTGGTTGGTGCCGATAATGCTTCCGATAGAGTTGTCAGACTCGGAGGCGGACTCAAGTGCATTGCCGAGGCCGGTGCCGATCTTCTCGGACTCCTGCCTGACGGCTCTCCGGTAATTGCGAGGGGTGGAGCGACCTCTATATCCGACTTTGTCCCTTTGCGGCTTGACGGAGCCTCTGACCGCCGCCTGGTGAATACCGATGGCACGATGCGTGCTCCGCTGAATATTCTCCCGCTCGCCGATGATGCATTCGCCTCTCTCTTCTATCTTGAGGGAGAGTCGCCGGTGCTTGCCGTCATGGTTAGACGCGGAGGTGTCTGGCATGCGGTGACTGTAGTGCAAGATGGGTTCCGTCTCACTCCTTCGTCCCTGGCTCTCAACAGTATGGCTGACAACAATGGCACCCCCAACCGCGACGGATATTATTTCCATGCGGGGAATATCGCATATCAGCTGCTGCGCGACGTCAATTTCTCTCTTCCTGACACCCAGCTGGCTAAGGAGGTGGTGCAGGTGCGGTATAAGACGGCCGATGGCCACAGAGAGTCTGCCTCATGGGATTTTAGCAACTATTGGTTTTATTTGGAGAGGGAGGGATTCTATTCACGCAAGGTTGAATCCGGATATGAGGGTGCCACTGCCTGGCTTGACCGAGGTGAGATGGCTGTCCCTGATTTTTCCATAGCGTTCATTTCAGATGAAATAGTATGCCATCCTTCCCGTGGCCTGTTGCTCCAGAATCACGGTGTGTCGCTGAGATTCAGCTCTGTAGCCGGGAATGTTCCCCCCATGCTCTGTGCCCTTAAGAATGGAAAATGGTCGAACTTCTCCCCCTCTTGGCATATTCCTGATTTTGCAGCCGATGACGCTTCTCTATTATCCCTCTACAATTCGTTGCGCCTCATGTATCCTGTCACCTACGCCAAAGGAGTGGAAATTGACCCTGACAACCCTGATTTCATTTACAGCGGTTCCATGCAGGGCGGAATATGCAGATTTGACCTGGCTCATCCCTCGGCTCCGGTGCTTCATCTTTCTCATCCGGCCGACAAATGTGCTGACTTCCCGGGTTTCGTGGAATTTGTCAAAACGCAGAAAGCCTGGAGCAGCTCATGCAATTTCACAACCCCCCGTTTTGATTCTGAAGGAAATCTCTGGACTCTATATTATGATCTTGATGCCCAGCGTGACGGACAAGAAGCAGCTTCTGTTTTTGTATGGCCAAGGGCCGACAGGCTCGCTTCTGCCGATGCCAATACGGATGTATCTTCTTTTCGTGATTGGGTGTCACTCAATTACCCGGGTGTGAAGATGACCAACTATGCGTTTATGCTTCCTCTTAAGGCGGCATGCAATCCCTCGCTGCTTGTGGTCTGCGGCAATTCTTACGCCGCCCCTCTCTATGTCATAAATCATGGTGGTACTCTTGCCGATACCTCTGACGATAAAATTGCCGTTATCCGCGATCTCGTGGATGCTGAAGGCGCATGGGTCACTAAGGACAGGATTTATGCTGTCCGTGAAGACCCTGCGTCGGGCATGGTNTGGNTTGGCACCGATGCCGGTGTTTTCTATTTCTCTCCCTCCTCTGCTTTTTATGATGCCGGACGTGTGATGCGACCCTTGGCCTTTGACCCTGACAGAGGAGTCAGCTCCATTCTCCTCGATGGTGTGCAGGTGTATGATATTGCTTTTGATGCTGAAGGACGTAAGTGGATAGCCACTCATGGGGCCGGCGTCGTGTGTCTCTCTGCCGACAACTCAAGAATTGAAGGAAAGTGGACATCCCGTGATTCTTCCCTCCCCTCCGATGTGGTCTACTCTGTGGGGTGTGATATCTATAATGGCAATGTACTTGCCTCCACTGAAAAAGGTCTGGCTGAATATGTCGCCTCCGGTGTGGGGCGCCGTTTGCCGGGCACCCCGGTTTCGGTCTCTCCTTCAAGGGTCGGCCCGGATTTNAACGGCTGGATTAATGTGCGCGGTCTNCCGGTTGCCGATGCGTTCGCCATTGTCGATTCTGAGGGAATGATGGTCAGAAGACTCTCCTCTCCGGGCGACGGCTCGCTTCGCTGGGATGCTCTTGATGCTGATGGCCGACGCTGCCCGACAGGTCGGTTCTTTGTCTCTCCTATCGACGATCTTTCAAACCATCTCGCCGAGATAATCGTGCTTGGGTCTTAGACTCCGAGAATGTTTCGGACTATAAACCATCCGATGTAGACTCCGACATAGATAAGTCCTCCGGTTCTCCCCCAGAAGAACTGACCCACTTTAGGAATCTTATTCCAATACAGTCGTGATACTCCCAGACCACACAGATATAGCCCTGAGAAAAGTAGAAACCAATTCTGGCGGAGAGCCTCCAAGGGATTGCCCGACAGCAGAGCATGGAAAGCGCGTTGTGCCCCGCACGACGGACACGATAACCCCGTGAGAGTGTGAACAAGACATTTCGGGAACCACCGTCCATACTCCTCAGAAGCCGGGTCAATATAGAGATACAGAAAAATAAGGGGAAGCGCCACAATAATCACCGCCGTGATTATTGCCAGACGTCTTTTCTTGGTTCTGCATCTGCCGTCATTGCATAGACTCTGATTTTCCTGAGAATTCCTATTTCTTGTAGGCTGAGGTCTAAATTCCACGTGAAATATTTATAGCGTTGTTTGCGCGAGAAGCCTCTCAATGTCGGTCAGGCTTCCGCTGAACGGACCTTTCCCTTCGAGTTTGAGGGTGCACATCGCAGCTGCAAATTTTCCCGCCGAGGTGCAGTCTGCTCCGTGGGCACGTTTATATAGATAGCCTGCCATATAGGTGTCGCCGCAGCCGGTGGTGTCGACCACTTCACGGGTCTTGTAAGCCGGTATCTCATGAAACTCCCCTTCATGACAGATGACCGACCCTCTGTCGCCGAGGGTCAGCACCACTTCCGGACATCCCCACGATGCCAATTCAAGGGCCGCCTCTCGCGCGTCTCGCCTGCCGGTGAGCACTTCCATCTCTTTCTCATTGGCTTTCAGTACGCTGATATAGCGCATGGCTTCGCGTTTATCAGCATAATCCACATGCACCACATTCTCCCCTTCCACTTTTCGGAGATAACCCTGCACATCCACTGACACTGCCCCTCGTTCCGACAAATATTTTATCACATCTAATCCGAAATCGTCTGACAGTAGTGTGCCGAGATGAAATATATTTGCTTCCATGCCTCGGAGGCTATCTATTGTAAAGGGATCTGCTTTTGCCAATACTCTTTGTGTGCGTTCGTTACGGTCTTTTCCGTAGCGGTTCTCAAAGAATACTGACTGTCGGCTTGGAAGTACAGTGACTTCTATTCCTTCTCTTCGCAATTCTTCCGCTACACCTTTCTCACTTGCTCCAACCGCTGTGACAAGTCTGAAATCGCGGTGATCAAGACTCTCAAGCGCTTTGGCAAAGTAGTAAGCTGTCCCTCCGGGCATATATAGATCGAACTCCGGGGTTATGACCCTGTCCAGTGTGATATGTCCTATGCAGCAGATGGCTGCTTTTTCGGTAGGCCGGGAGGCGGGTGAGGTGATGGTTTCTGTAGTCATTGTTTCTCTTTTTGAAACTTTCTTGTCAAATTCTATCCTTTCTTCCGTGCGAGTGCATAGATAGCGTAGAGACCCACGGCGAGGTATCCGGCGGCGGGCACGGCAAACGACACCGCAAGGCCGGTTTCATCGGCCATAATGCCCATAAGCAACGTGCCTATTGCTCCTCCCAGGGGGGTCATCATAAGCAGGGAAGAGGCTGTCTTCACGTTCTGGCCCGCATGGGTGATGGTGAGGGCGAAGATTGTGGGAAACATTATGGCCTCGAATATATAACAACCCATAAGTGCTGTTATGGCTGTGCTCCCTCCGCTCACGGCCACCGTGGCGGCACACAATAAGGCTCCTATAGCGCATGAAAGAAGCACTTTCAAGGCTGGTATCTTGCTCATGACCCAGCTGCCGGTGATGCGTGCGAGCATGAAGCATCCCAATGCCCCGAATGAAAGTAAATATGTGGCACTCTCTTTCGCTATTCCGGCATTCTCCGTCGCATAGTTGATAAACAGACTGTTGATCGCTATCTCGGCCACTTCATAACAGAACAGGGCCATAAGACCGAACCGGAATTCCTTTATGGCGAGAAGCCTGCCTATCTCTGTTCTTATCCCTGTCCGGCTGACGCGATTATTGTCGTCTGATATAGAAATCTCCGGTAAGGATATTTTTGAGAATATCAGAGCAAGTATCCCCACAAAGATTCCCATCACTGCGTATGGAAATGCCACTCCGTTGCCGCCTGATAAAAGCTCTCCCACTGTCACCGGCCCCAGTATGCAACCCAGCCCGTTGAAGGATTGCGAGAGATTCAGACGGCTCGCTGCCGTGGCGCGATCTCCCAGTTCTGAAGCGTAGGGATTGGCTGCCGTTTCAAGCATCACGAGGCCACATCCTATCACGAAGAGAGCGCATAGAAAGAGATTAAACGACATCAGTCGCTCGCCGGGGATGAATAGCAGACACCCGGCGGAAAATAGTAGAAGTCCGATTGTCACACCTCGCCGGTATCCATAGCGCGTTATAAGGATGCCGGCCGGAATAGCCATGAGAAAATAACCCAGATAAGTGATGGCTTGTATCAGAGCCGATCGGGTGATGGAGATGGAGAGAGTCTCCTGAAAGTGTTTGTTAAGCACGTCAAGTATGCTTCTGGCAAATCCCCACAGAAAGAAGAGGGATGTGATGAGCACGTATGGTGCGACGTTTTTCTTTTCTACAAGTCGTGACATTATGTTTTAGCGTGCTGCCTGTTAGCACGACTGCAAAGTTAGTCATTTCTTGCGGCATGAGATCTAAACCAATAGTGTCTGCAGAGTGTTCTCATAATGGTGGGTGGATTCCCATCAGCTTTAATCATGCTCATTGAGCCTATAAAAACAATTGATATTATGGAAAACAACACAAAACTATACATCGTCAGTTTCGGTGATTCTCGTAAATATCGTCTCGCCTTTGTAGAGAAAGAGGCAGCCGATGGTCTCCACCATTCCGACCTTAGTCCTCTTGCTTCTATTGAGAGGGAGCTTAACGATTACCTTGCTACTCTTTTCCCCGATGGGAATTTTGCCTATTTCACGTCGCCGAGGGTGACGGAAGTGGAATGGGAACACCGCGACCGATATAAGGATTATCCTCTCCTTGATGCGGATGCTGTGGAGGAGATTAAGGGTGTTCTTGCAAAAGAAGTCCGGGATATGGAGTCCAATCGTGTCCTGAATAGCGATGCTCCCTATTCTGACGTTGTTGGCGGCTGACTTGTTCTCACACTGAAGTCAGCTTGTTAGGATCTTAAATCTATACACACCTCTGAGCCATGCGCGTGCAAATCTCAGGGGTGTGTCGCTTTTTATTGTATGTGAGAGTAGACGCAGTGGCCACGTGAATGGAAAGAGCCTGCTGAAGACAGCTCCCTTCGCTTCTGCAAGTGCTTCGGTATCGGCTTTACACGAAGTAGTGGGCCCGTCATGGCGGCAGATAGTCAATGGNATGTAGTGTCCANTCTCCCCTTGCTTCATTAGTGAATGCATAAAGAGATCTTCCTCTCCGGCGCAGAACTGCGCTCCGACTCCGAATCGCTCGTCGAAACGGAGATTTCCTACCGCACTTCGCCGCAATGCTATTTCTATTGAGCACACGTACATCCCTTTTGTGGGTGTGCGCCAGTCAAACTCATGTTCCGGATATTCCTTCTGCTCCGCTTCACTGTCATAGCGGAATGTGAGAAATCCGCAGTCGGGATGCTCTTCAAAAGCTTTTATTATCCCTCTCAATCCCTCTTGCGAGAAATCGGTGTCATCATCTGCTATCAGGATAAGTTGCCTGCGGGCATTTTCCAGACCGAAATTGCGGTTGCGGCTCAATCCTCTGTCTTTCGATTCAAGCACTCTGAAGTCTGATCGGCATGAGATGCTCTCGGGTATGTCCCCTTCGGGGCATTGCCAGCAAACTGTATATTCCACCCCCTCTGTCTCCGGATGCTCCCCTTGGGCCACACGTTCCAGGCCGGCCGCTCCGTATGTGGCAATGAGTACTTCAAGTGTAGGCTGCTTTTTCATCGTTGTTCAAGAATTCTTATCCAATGCTTCTCATATCTGTCGGCCACCTTCTCCAAAGCGTTATGTCGCTCCACAAATCGCCTGGAGGTCTCTCCCATACTGGCCATTCTCGCAGGATCGGCTATCAGCTTGAGGATCTCCTCTTTCGTATCCTCCCTGAGCGGAGAGAGAGCGATAATCGGACGAAGCTCGGTCTCGCCTGTCATCGCATAGAATTCCGGCTCTGCCCCGCTGGCTGCTATCCGGCCGAGTGCCATGGAGCTTAGCGCATTCATGGCCGGACTGTAGCTGTAGAGCTGATCAAGATTAATATGGCTGCCGGCGAGTATGGTTTTATATTCTGACCATGGCAGGTCGCGCACATTGACTGCCTCTACCCTCTCAGGATTCTCCCGCTCTATTTGCTTCGCCATCTCAAGCAATATGTCAGTCCCTTTGGAAAGCTCATATCCGCTGCGCTGCCCCACCAGAAGCCTGACCTTCCTCCCGGGGTCTATCGGGGTGTATGGCAGTTCGGTGAGATTCACGGGCAGATTGGTGAAGCAGAGTCGCTCTCCGAGCAGTGGGACGGCCGCAATATGATATTCGGGAAGCACGGCCATCGCCCCGTCTAAGGAGTCGTATAGTCGGCGTGTGTAGTCTCTCACTTCTGGTAGCATATATCCTCTCTCCATTTCTCTATGCCGGAGAGCATATTCGGTGGGCTGATCCCCGATTCTGTATTCTGAAAAACGAAATGTCTTGCCGTCCAGACATCGCTCCACGAATATAGAGTCATCTCCGGCCAACGATAGAAACAGACTCCCGTTCTGACGCCGCAGACGGTTGAGAAAGTATTGAAGCTTGCCGGGACGAAGATGAAGAAAGTGTGGATTCACTATCTGTACCACATCATAACCTTTAAGACGGGGCATAAGCGTAAATACGCGCGTGAGATATCGGGCTGAATTTAAGTATCCCTCCCCGCGTATGAGGGGGATGTCGCAGTCCAGGTTCATGTGATTGCAGCGGTCGCTTACCAGGGTCACATCATGACCTCGACGTCGCATCTCGCCGGCAAGTGTGGTATGTAGATTCGAATAATCGCCCAGAAAAAGGATTCTCATAGTTGTCTCACAATGAAGTCGTGTCAATGGCCGTTGGTCTATGGGATTAAAACAGACGCAAGGACGTTATCCTTTGGCCCTCGTCTTAGCGTAGTTTGAGAGAAGCACTCCCCCTACTATCACTACAAATGACACGGGTTGATACCAATGGAAGCTGTCAATCTTTAGTAACACGGACACGATGGTGGTGATCACCGGCACGAGATATTGATAAAGAGAGAAGATATCGCTACCCACCATTTTTATTGAGGGCGGTGTGACAAGATAGCAGTAGAAGGTCGGAAAGAGAATGATAAATCCTATCAGCAGCAACGGTTCTGGTTTCGGATTGCTCAGAAGTGTTATGTGATGCGGAAGGGTGAATAGTAATGGCAACGACATTATCGCTGTGAAGAGAAATACCCATTTCATCAGGTTGACCGTACCGTATCGGTGAGATGGCCCTTCAATCAGCACCAGATAAGCCGCGTATGACACGGCACATACCACTGCGAAGAGATCTCCCACAAGCCGGCCTCCATCCAGATTCCCTCCGGCGAGTATCACGATCAAGGCTCCTGCAAGGGCTATCCCCATGCCGGCCCATTCCAGTCCGCTCGCTTTCTTATGCCTGAAGATCGTGTTGATCAGCACCACAAGCATCGGCTGAAATGTCAGAATGATTGCTATGTCTATTGGTGAGGCTGTGTTGAAGGCAAGTGAGAATACGTAGACAAAGCCAAGCATCATCAGGGCGGATGAGATAATATATTTCCAATCGCCGCGCTCTATCTTTTCTCGCTTCACGAACAGCGACGCGATCCATATCAGTATGGTCGCTCCGAAGATTCTTGCCAATGCCACTTCTCCGGCTGTCATCCAGTCGGGTATAAGTATCTTGTTGGCCGGCTCATTGAGTCCCCAGCATATTGAGGCACTCAGAGCAAGAAGGTTGCCGACAAATAGTGTGTTATGCCGCGCAGCTATCGTCTTTCCGGTTTCTATGGGTGTCATATTTCTCTTTTGTATTTTGGTAAGTAGCTGGTCAAATTAAACGTATATTATACGTATTATACGCTCTGGCGATTTTGAGCTGATTTGGCTACGGAGCGAAGGAGCGATGCGGGCATCGTGACTGAGTGACAAAGCCGAAGCGGCCAAAATCGACAAGCGGATGATATGCGAGA
>JAAVFY010000030.1 GCA_014800515.1 Bacteroidales bacterium | reverse complement strand
ACATTCCAAGGTATCCACATCACATTCGGATATGTGATGAAGAACATACATAAGAAACTTATAGCAATCCTATGTTTCTGACTTTTGTATAAATCGACTTCTTTCACTATTAAACTTACCGATTTGCAATATTATCCCACAGTAATTATCGGTTGACCGAAGAATGAGGATCTGGGTTAGCGACAGTAAAATTTCGAAAGATATTGTATGCCGAAACAGTTCAGCCTCAGAACAGCATCGCAATTCTATAAGTCAGGAATGCCAATATCCACGCAAGAGTTGTGTTATACACCATTGCGAAAACACCATATTTCCAGCTTCCTGATTCTCTGATAATCGAAGCAATAGTAGCGATACAAGGGAAATATAAAAGCACGAATACCATAAATGCGATAGCCTTTGCTTTATTAAAGGGTGCCTTCCCGGTGAGAGGAGACGGAGATGAAATTTTCTCTGACAGTAGAGTAGTGTCATCGTCCCCTACGTAGAGAACACCTAATGTTGACACCACAACCTCCTTAGCCGCTGCGCCGGCAAGGAGTGAACTGCACACCTTCCAATCAAAATCCATCGGAGCCATCACCGGCTCAACTCCTTTAGCTATATCGGCAAGAATTGAGTGCTCCTGCTGATATTCATTTAGTATCAATTCACTTACCTCCTCTTGCGAGCGGTCGTCAAAAGTAGATGCAGGCATGTCTGCTACAGCATTTTCTATATATGTAGCCGGCACATCCTGTTCTGAAAATCTTGGGAAGTAGGAAAGTACCCATATAATAATGGATGCTACCAGAATAAGACCACCCATCTTCTGGAGATATTGACGAGCTTTGGCCCACATATTACGCACCGTAGCTTTCGCTGTTGGTATACGATAAGGCGGCAACTCCATGACAAATGGAGTCTCGTCCTTTTTAAACCAGAATTTTCGCAACAGCCTTGCGGTAATAACAGCCATGGCAATGCCCAGAAGATATAGTCCGAAAAATACCCATGCTCCATGTTTTGGGAAAAAAGCGCCGGTAAGAAGCACGTAGATAGGGATTCTTGCCGAACAGCTCATAAAGGGATTTATAAGAATGGTAAGCAACCGACTTGAATGACTTTCAATTATGCGTGTAGACATAATAGCAGGGACGTTGCAGCCAAATCCCATGACAAGAGGTATAAACGACTTTCCATGAAGGCCCATCCTGTGCATAAGTTTGTCCATGATGAAAGCCACTCTCGCCATATACCCCGAATCCTCCATGAATGAGATAAAGGCATAAAGAATAAGAATATTGGGAAGGAAGACGATGACTCCGCCGACTCCACCGATTATGCCATCGAGCAAAAGGTCTTTGAGAGGACCATCGGCCATTTTATTTCCGATAAATTCTGACAACAGACTGACTCCCGATTCAATCCATTCCATAGGATAAGAGCCTAACTGGAAAGTAGCCCAAAACATCAGCCACATTACAGCGAGAAAAATCGGAAAACCGAATAACTTATTAGTTACGAAAGAATCAATGATACGAGTCGACTTCTCCTCACTGACCNGATTTCCCTCCATTGTCTCGGCCAACGCACCTTGAATGAANCCATACTTCTCTGATGCGATGGCTGATGCCGTATCCTCGCCAAGTTCCTTCTGTATCTTCTCCTTGGCTTTGTCTCGCAGTTCTATCCACTCGTTAAAGTGGGGAGAAGCGGATAGAAGGCGTTCCACTTCGGGGTCTCCCTCAAGCAATTTTATAGCCATATATCTCGGAGAAAAATGCTGAGGGAGGGACACGTCGGCCTTGATAGCATCCTTCACCATTTTGACACCCTCCTCAATCTCATTACACATCTTGATATGAATATGGCGTGTGTCAGGATTCTTCATCTCATACACTTCAATGATAGTGTCGAGAAGTCGTTCTACTCCTTTACCGGTAGAAGCGGTGGTAGGAACGATAGGGACACCAAGCATCTTTCCGAGCAGCTCATAATCAATCTTGGCTTTCGATCTCTCGATCTCATCATACATATTGAGGTCAATAACCATGCATCTGTTCATATCAATAAGTTCTGAAGTCAGATACAGGTTTCTCTCAAGATTTGATGCCACCACGACGTTAACAATCACATCAGGCGTATTTTCGCTCAGATATCGCATCACATACAGCTCTTCAGGCGAATAAGCAGAAAGTGAATAGGTGCCCGGCAAGTCAACTATATTAAGAAGGTAGCCTTTATATCGCAGTTTGCCGGCCTTAGCATCAACCGTAACACCGGCATAATTTCCCACATGTTCATGTGCTCCACTGGCGATATTGAAAAGAGATGTTTTTCCGCAATTAGGATTACCTACAAGAGCCACATTTATAATGCGGTCCTCCCTTACCGAGATATTTTCCGTTTCCTCATGGGACGCCATCTTGACGTCAGCCTTCTCCTCGTGGCGTTCCCACTCCTCGAGTAAGACAATTTCAATCATAGAAGCCTCAGCCTTTCGTAAAGAGACTTCATAATCCATCAAAGCATATTTAATCGGGTCAGCCAATGGTGCGTTAAGAACCATTCTGACCTCACGACCTCTGACAAATCCCATCTCCAAGACACGCTTTCGGAAGGCTCCATGTCCGTGTATCTTGATCAAAACACCCGTTTGCCCAGGCTTCAATTCTGATAAAAGCATAAATCAGTAAATTATAAGACAAGAGGGTAGGGCCTTATATGCACACAGGCCTAAAATAAATCTCCCTCCATTAGTGATAATTCACTGCAAAATTACAATATAATACATTCACAAACAATCTACAAATGGGCATAAGGCTTAAAATACCGACAAGTAGGTAGTGATAGAAGAGTTTGGATTGCGAGGACTGTCACAAAATATGCACATCTCTCATAGAATCAGATTCAAGAAAAATGTCGGGACACACCCGAATAAATAAGATGTTGATAGACTATAGAGCAGGGTAGCTCGATAATAATCAGATATAAAACAAAATCAGTTTTATCTGTTTGATGCAGATAAAACTGATTCCGATCATATTGTGGAGCATACCAGACTCGAACTGGTCACCTCTTGACTGCCAGTCAAACGCTCTAGCCAGATGAGCTAATGCCCCAGTCAGTAAACTTTGTGCCGGATTGGCTTCTGTTTACGTCTGCAAAATTACAACTAATTTTCTTATCTACCAAATATTTTAGTAAAAATATTTGTAAAAATGCAGGTATAGCTTGTAGATAAATGAATATCAGTTATTTATCTGATGACTTTCGCTTTGCGAGTGAAGAGAGGGGAGTGCGAAAGCTATGACTTCCTCAATATTGTTGACATAGTGGAATGACATACCTTTGAGATATTCCTTCTCAATCTCGTCAATATCCTTTTGATTGGCCTGAGAAAGCACGATGTCGGTTATGCCGGCTCTCTTTGCCGCGAGCATTTTTTCTTTTATGCCGCCAACCGGCAACACCTTTCCTCTAAGCGTGATTTCTCCTGTCATTGCTGTCTTTTCTCTGACTTTCATTCCGGTGAAAGTGCTCACGAGAGAGGTCACCATAGTGATGCCGGCTGAAGGGCCATCCTTAGGAATAGCTCCCTCCGGTACATGGATGTGCACATCTTTATTCTCCAACAGCTCTTTGTCTATACAAAGTTTACCGGCATTAGATTTGATATACTGCATCGCTAATGTGGCCGACTCTTTCATGACATTACCGAGGTTACCTGTAAGCGTAAGTTTATCTCCCTTTCCATCTGAAATGGATGATTCTATGAAGAGAATATCGCCACCAACAGATGTCCATGCCAATCCTGTGACTACACCGGGACAATCATTATTTTCATATACATCGGGTGTAATCTCTTCTTTTCCAAGATAATCTGACACAGATTCCTTATTGATCTTAACAGGGAACGGTTCGGCTTTAGCTTTCTTCAGGGCAACCTTGCGGAGGATCTTTCCGATTTTCTTTTCAAGCTGACGCACACCGTTTTCTCTCGTATATCTTTCGATTATATATTCGAGTGCGTTACGATTGAATGTAAGGAGAGAGTCAGCAAGACCATGTTCTGCCAATCCCTTGGGAATCAGATGCCGACGCGCAATCTCAATCTTTTCTTCTGTGGTGTAGCCGCTGATATTTATAATCTCCATTCTGTCCAGAAGGGGAGCGGGCAGTGTAGAGAGGTTATTGGCAGTGGCAATAAACATGACTTTCGACAGGTCATAGTCGAAATCAAGATAATTGTCATGAAACTTATCGTTCTGCTCCGGATCAAGTACTTCAAGCATGGCCATGGAAGGATCTCCCTTGTGGCTACTTCCGATCTTATCAATTTCATCAAGCACTATCACAGGGTTGCCTTTTCCCGCTTTTTCAATAGCCTTTATGATACGTCCCGGCATCGCTCCGATATACGTGCGTCTATGTCCTCGAATCTCTGCCTCGTCATTAAGGCCTCCGAGTGACACCCGAGCATATTCCCTACCGATAGATTCGGCAATAGACTTTCCCAGCGAGGTTTTACCGACACCCGGAGGTCCGTAAAGACACAGAATCGGAGCCTTCATATCACCCCTCAATTTAAACACGGCCATCTGCTCCAAAATCCTTTCCTTCACCTCCTTCAGACCGTAATGATCTTTATTAAGAGTCTGAGAAACTTTGGATAGGTTGATCTCATCCTTTGAATACTCCCCCCATGGCAGGTTAAGGAATGTATCTAGATAAGAGTATTGCAAGCTATAGTCCGGGGACTGAGGATTAAGCCGACCGAGTTTTGCGAGCTCCTTATTAAAATGGGATTCGGCCTCTTTACTCCATGATTTGAGTTCGGATTTTTTTCTCAGTTGCTGAATATCATCATCTTCTGATACACTGGCAATCTCATCCTGCATGGTCTTAATCTGACGCTGGAGGAAGTCAATCTTCTGCTGATGTGTCAGCTCAACCTGGCTTTTCTCGGCTATGGCAGCCCGAAGTTCCATCTCCTGGCTATGAGTATCAATAAAAGTGAGGAGTTGCTGCACACGCTTAAGCGCATTGCCATTATCGAGTATCATCTGCAGCTCAGTGACATCAAGCGGAGAGTTTGCAATGATGTATCGTAGCTTGTGAGAAAGATTTTCTTGCTGTTCAAGCCCGAATTTAATCGTTTCACTCCTCTCTGGATCGATATATGAGATAAGATGCAGATACTGCTCAATCACCATTCTGCCGGCAAGCTCCCATTCGGCTTTTTTAGCTTTCGGAACGAAATCCCACTTTGGTAGGGGTTTTGCGGAAAGACGTAAATAAGGATCTGTGGCTATGACTTTGTCCACCTTGGCAGCAGACACAGGCATTGTAAACAGAGTGTAGACGCCGTCGGGCGTCTTAAGAAATTTCACAATATGAGTGATGACCCCTGTGGAATAAAGTTCTTCCTTTTTTACAGGTCTTTCCGTAGAGGCGTCTTTCTGACAAACCAGGAACAGACCTTGTCCCTTCGCCTGTGCATCCTGAATAGCTTTGATTGAAGATTCCCGGCTAATCTTAATGGGAACGGGAAGCATCGGGAATATTACCGTGTCACGCATTGGCACGGTTATTATGTCTTCAGGAGAAATCGAAAGTGGGCGTGAGGGTTCCATGTCAACCGACACAACGATATTGTCACCGAACAAATCCGGTTCTCCTAATTTATCTTGTTCTTTATTCATCTAATGAAGTTGTATATTGGAAAAGAGATAATCTAAGCTTTTCCCTCATTTGTCAGTTTATTCAATATCTCATCCTTACGCTTAATCTGGCTTTGAGGTTAAAATATTGAAAATAGCCAATCAATCGTCAATAATCATCTTGGTGTAATACTCGATAGAACCCTCGATTGTGTCATTTGGTGCAAATCTCACAGATGCTCCGAAATTTCTCTTTGAGAGGTCTACAATTTTTGGATAGCAGTATATAGCCTTCTCTGCACGGCATACATCCTGACTAATTATCTTATAGTCATTTTCAATCAGTCGTCTGCCTGCAGAACGAAGCCGATGGGAGAGAGGGAGCTCATCAACAGCATCAATTCGTACATAAAGTGCATTATTCGAAGGATTGATCAAGAACGTGAGGAGAGTACTGTCCTTCGATGCCACATTGACTGCCGTGAGTTTTTTCTCGTTCCAATGTTCTGTTTTTCTTCCAAAGTCATTTTCAAGGAATTCCTTTATAGGCGTGCGACATACCGAACCATCATCAAAAGTTGCAATCAGCATATCCTCAGTTTCTGAGTCAGAGATAGCGAGTACCATTCTTTTATCATCGTCATACTCAT
Organism: Bacteroidales bacterium; assembly: GCA_014800515.1. Taxonomy (GTDB): domain Bacteria; phylum Bacteroidota; class Bacteroidia; order Bacteroidales; family Muribaculaceae; genus Lepagella. Next base: position 12,066 of record JAAVFY010000030.1, on the reverse strand, counting down.
TATACTGGTCTTCTTTAGAAATATAATAAGTATTGTCGGTATTGAAGTGCAGATAAAAGGCAGGATGTACAAAGCCCATATCATATTCATGCAGAATATTGGGACGATGGCGTCCGGTCTGGATATGAGCTCCATACTCTTCTTCCTCCTTAACTGCAGACGACAAGGGCGAGGATGTGGGAGCATCCGACGGAGTCGGAGCAGGGGAGTGGTCAAAAGATATATCGGCATCCTTAGTCGGAAGATCTGCAATGGCTTCCTTAGGAGTCATAGTCTCCTTGTTCTCGGAAAATGCTATCAGATTTTCGTCCTCAAGTGTCTTCTTTTCATTTCGCAATGCGAGCTGCCTCAACACAAAGTCATTATAATCCTTACTCCTTGTCTCAAGAAAATCCTTGAGATTCTGGCCCTCAATATATCTTGTGGAAGTGCTGTGTCTTACGTAATATTTACCATCCAGCGCAGTAGGCCTTTCCACTGCATCAACCTGCACAACCAAAACACCCTTCTGAGCTTCTTGGTCTATTGAAATCATCACATGACTTTCGGCATAGCCTCCCAATCTATTGAAAACAAGATTGCTCAGATCCACTCTCATTCCGTCGAGAGTAGCTTTGCGTCCGCGGCTTCTTCTGTAACGTAAATCTTCAGCCAGACCGGCTTCATACCCGAGATCATTGACACCTATATATAGTGTTCCACCCTGACTATTGAGGAATCCACATATAATTTCCAGAATTTCGCGTTCCTGAGCTTCTCTTCGAGCGGCCATGTGATCCTCCTTCTTGTTTGTGAATACAAGCGAGGATTTGAATTCCTGATGCTGATCTTCCTCTCCGTAATACTTAAGATTTGTCTCTGTACTATTGACATTGAGGATTTTAGCAATCTCGGAATTAAGATTCTTTCTGACGGTCTCAAATGAAGCCTCCTCCGGGAGCATATTTAGCGAGAGTACAAGCGAGGCAAGCCTGCTCTCAGTCTCGTCTTCCTGCATGGTCAGCTCCCAAAGACGAGTGTTTCGTTCTGCTCTGGAAATAGATGCAACAATATCAAGCTTTGTATAGAGCTTCTGCAAAATAGCATTTCCTGAAACTTCATGCTTATGTTTGGCAAGCTCATCATAGTCAACTTCGCGATTGCGGGCATAATATTGAAGCTGGGAAAGAAGCTTCTGATGCAGTTTGATCTCATTTCGCAGGTTATTATCTTCAATAGCCTTTGCAAGAAGAGCTGCCAACCCCAAATAATTGAAAGCCTGCAGATACTCCTTTTCGGCATACGCACGACGTTGAAGCATAAGAATCACTTCACGCATCTCTTCGCGCGACATTACCTCCTGAGCTTCAATAACCTCTGAATCCTCCTCTTCTTCCGACATTTCCTGCGGTATTCCCAAAGTCTGCATGATATGTTGCAAGGGTGGAAGTTTTGTGTAGCAATCCCCGTTTTCCACGAGTTCGCTAATTGAGCCGGTCATATATCTCGCACCACCGTATGAGTGCTCTCCCAAGCCCAAATAATTGACTTTCACTACATTCCCGTGAGTATAGAGATTGTTGGCCTCGTCAAAATCACAAAGCAAAGTATATCCCATATTAGAGAGACAAACGTATTTCTTTCTCGTGGTGTCAACGTGACGGATAACAGCCAGACTTTCTTCATTAAATTTGACACTCTCCCGCAGATGGTCATCGATCTCACTTTTCATGGTGAAATGCAGTTCCTCCCCACTGTTTTTTACGGTAGCGGGGAATACAAGTGGCACCCCTCGGTCGTCGCGGAAAATTGAGATATCTCCGTTATAGTTTCTTGGATAATCTTTCTCGTCAAGCCAGGGCACGAAATCCTCAGGACATGCTGTGAGCCAGCCGGTGCCTTCAAATTCATCACTGACGACCGTACAATAAAATCTCAGTTTGTGACCTTCTGATCTTGATTCGTCGATTGTGAAATCATCAATCGTGATCCATACCTTCTCTCCATCTTCCGGGCGCACTTTCTTTATCTGCACCTCCGTTGTGGCCTCCGGGTCAGAAGCAGGGAAGAGATAATTCTCAATATTGCCCCACATCTCCTCGTATGCCTTAAGATCATTCTTTTTGTTAGCATTTGGAGTTCTCACTCGTTCAGTCAGGATTATTTTCGGCGACATCCAGCTTATTAAATTATTAGGAAGCACGGAATTATCATCCTGTGCGTATCGTTCACGGATTGAAAGTTCGCGGGGACGAAGCTCAATAGTGGCATTTGGCAAGGTGTAAACCTTGGGTGGAAGCGGCACTTCCACATTGCTGTTTTTAAAGGTCGAGGCCTTCTCCTGCAGAAGCTGGAACTTGGAAGTATCCTCCCAGGTGAAATCTCCAGTATAATCATTCCCCATAATCGAGCCGACAGCCTTATACAGCAGATCGTCAACGTCCTGAATCCGGAAATTTGACAGGAATCGATAGAACATTGACTTATTATGACTCATATCAATTCTATCTGCCCGTTTGACCAATAGCGACTGAATCGCTATAGATCGCACGATATGGGTGAGTTGCTTATCTCCGACACCGGTCTGTGTCTCACTCATAGGAACTGAATTCAGGTGATCGCAGTTTTCCGAGATATAAATCTCAAGCTGATCCACGAGAGCGCTTCTGAAAGGCTCATCCTTCCAATTTGAGAGCGGCCAGGAATGAAGAGCCTCAAAAAGATTAGTGAGTCGTGACTTGATCAGATCAGGTCGGAGTCGCAGAATTGTCATCATAATCCGGAATTGTTCCGAGGGATGATAAAGATAGCCGGACTGCTTCAGATTTTCGAAAATTGAATCAATAAATGCCTCATCCTCAGAGTTGGCAATAAGCTCGGCGGCTTCCTCATATTGTCTGAACATCTCAATATATCCCGATAAAGTGGCCTGAAGCTCAGCACGTTGGTCTACATTGCATTTCTTGAGATAGTCAGATTTTTGGATTATATACAGACATATTTTCTCAATGATCCGCATGAATCTTCGGATGCGGGCCATTCTTCTTGCACTGATTTTTTGGCTCTTACTGTTTTTAGCCTCGATAAGAAATTTTGTGACGTTTTGAGAGAAAAGATGAAATAGCGTAAAAATCCAGTCGGCGTCCCGATTATTAAGTTGCTCAAGGGCAGGGTAGAGGTCGCTCAAACTCTCCAATGCCTTCTCAACGAGATTCTTCACACCCTCGTGATCATCTTCAAGCGAGATAGCAGAAAGCCATTGTTCCACATCCTTAAATTCCAGCTTTATACTTCTGGACAATACACCGGTATACTTTAAAAGTACGTATACATTATTGATTTTTACGACTTTACATTTCAGTGCTTTACCTCTGACAAGACCTTCCGGAGCATTATTAAGAGTAAAATACAATCCATTCTCGTCCTCAACTTCGTAGCATCCTTTTCTACCGATTTTTTTTCCCTTAACCTTAAAGAGATATTCTTCACCCTCTCGGTAAAATCTTCCGATTATAATAGAAAGATCCTGTCCTAAGTGGACATATCCATCCTTGTTTTCCTTAACATAGATATCAAGGTAGTCAGGGATTTGTTCCTTATATTGAAATTTTAATTTAGGAAGAGTAAATGACTCACTGTATTCATCATCAGTGTAGACGGTGAAAAAATTGTCCCTTGAGGCTTCTTTATCTACCTTAAGCTTAACGTGGGTTCCCTTGGTTAATTCTGATAGAAGCATATAATAATAGTTTGGTTGTAATTCTACAAAATTATAAAAAAAATTACAACCGTACAAATCTACAGACCGGAGTTATCCCGACTCCCGATTCTCTTAAGAGGATGGAGTGTGAGTTCAACACTCCAAAAATTTTAATTTATAATAGCGTCTATTTAACATAATATTGATTATGTCTCAAACATCTGCCAGTTATCCAATTTATCAAGCTTTATCTGAATTTCCTTTGATCTTCCGGGATCTCAGTGTTTTTACTGATTATGCAAAAATACCTTTTTGCTAGTTCTCCGTTCCCATATTTTTCCCCTTGGTTTTTATTCAATTTTTTATTTTAGCGGACAGAGATATTGCGACTTCCCTTCAGTTAATTTACCATAGTCTATTGCTCTTACAGGACAAATATGAAAGCATGCTACACAGCTTGTACAGTCTTCTCCCCATATTGGTCTGTTATTTTCAAGTTTGATGTTACGGGACGGACATACTGCTTCACATTTACCGCAACCGATACATTTATCATCCGATTTCCATTTTTTAGGAAAAACTCCCCAGCGTTTAAATAACGGATATACAAGACGGGTCTTTAGACGTGGCCAAGAACCGCGGGTCACATCAATCACACCTATGTTATTGCTCAAAATACCATCCGCAATCTCCTTGATGCGTGCGGGAGCTCCTGAGAGTTTTGCCATCTCAACATTCTTGGCATCAACCTTGAATCCAGGGAGCAAAACATAATTGTTAGGCATAATGATACTATAGATTCCCGTCATGACAATTCCATACCTTGACGCATTCCGTATAAGTATTTCCGGTGCCATTCCTGTCTCGTCTCCGCATGTCATCACGGCGTATATTGACGGCCATATTGATAATTGGGATAAAACCGGTATGAGGTTTGCGATAAGTTCAATAACATTCGGAGGAACCCCCCAGGCATACACGGGAAAAACCAGAATTATCCTTTGAGACTTATCCTCTTTCAAATTTTTACTTAATATCGTCTCATTCTTATCTCTCAATCCTATAACTTTCTCTGAGAGATGTCTGCCAACCTCGTGGGCAACATATCGGGAATTTCCGGTTCCGGAGAAATATATGATCATAATTATCTAACCTATATCTTTATCAGGTACTTATGTCAAAATTGTGAATACCAACTCATCAAGCAAATCATACGGATTGTCAGACGATCCTATACCCTTACTCTTAGCGTCAAAATTCCTTATGGCATGTATTGCCTTAACAGCCTGCGAAGCATTATAGAAGGACATAGCAGTGCGTATTTCTTTAACGCCATAACTATTTTTGAGGTCGAGAACTGACACTAAGGCAGAATCTGACTTATCCGGAGAAAATAATGCAATACACAGCTTTACGAAGAAATCAAACAATATGGCAGTGGTCACGACTACTGGATTCTGCTTAGGATTCTTTCGGAAATATCTTGTTATCATTAATGCTTTCGGATAATTTTTGGAAGCTAGCGCATCCTTAAGTTCAAGATTATTAAAATCCTTGGAAATGCCGATATTGTCTTCAATGTCTTGTGCAGTGATCCGCTTCCTCTCCCCTATTGCAACTTTAAGTTTATCAACCTCTCCGAAAAGCTTGGTTAGAGGATTTCCGATATATTCACATAGAATTGAGGCTGCTTTATCGTCAATAGCTACATCTATGGCCGAACAGTAGTCGCGAAGCGGCCCCGTCAGCTTATAATCCTTCACAGCCGCACTCTTGAATATGACAGCTCCTCCTGAGGAGGCAGCTTTCATAATAGCAGAGGATGCCGTAAGAGAATCTCCTTTGTAGACAACAACAAGAACTGTGGATTTATTGGGTTTTTGAATATAGGGAGCAAGCTTATCCAGCTGATTTTTGGCCCTGACCATACTCTGCGCCTCCTTTAGCATCACAAGTTTTCTTTCCGCCATCACAGGGAACTGTTGAGCTGTTCCCACCACTGCGTTTATATCCGCATCCGATCCATAAAAAACCTCACAGTTGAAATATTTATCCTCTTCAGTTATTACATTGTTCTCAAGAGATTCCGCTATCAGGTCTATATAATAAGGCTCCTCTCCCATTAGAATATATACCGGTGCGAGTTTCCCCCTTTTTATGTCATTAATTATGTCGCGATATGTCGGACCTTCTGTCTTCTTTGCCATTTTTAAAGAAATAATTTCTGAATAGATAGAGGAAAATGCAAATAGAAGCTGCACTTCCAAGTGCAAGAATCGGGAACTGTCCATTGCTTACGCCAATATTGGCAAAATCATGCTCTCCGAAATATCCCTTTTGAGAAAGCCAGTAGACAATCACCACCATACTGTTATTAAGGGAATGTGCCATTGCTGATACCCAGAGAGAGCGAGACCATACCAAGAGGTAACCGAACATTGCTCCCATCAGAAGTCTCGGAACAAAACCGAAGAACTGAAAATGGAGTGTACTAAAGACAAAGGCGGCCAACCAGACTGAAACACCGACACTTAATCCACTAAGCCTAAGACCGTTCTGAAGAGCTCCTCTAAAAAAGAGTTCCTCACAGATACCCGTCAGAACTCCGATAATCAACACTCCGGAGATAAGACCTCCAATAGAGGTGGTGGCTAATATTTTCTGAGTTGTCACTTCCCCGTTTGTCTCCCATTCCCGCAATAAATTCTCTACTGCTGACATTGAGTCCGGCAGATGAAGCGATGCATTCCAGTCTACAGTTGCATTAAGAAAAGGGAGAGAAATTACAAACAGGATGATAACCCCCGAGATATTCCTCCAATTGACGGGAGAATCAATTTCAAGAAACTTGGCAGGTTTGTCTTTAGTGATGAATCTGCCGGCTACCCATGCAGGCAGTGCGAAGGCAAGAACACATTGTATAGCCGACTGACACAGTAACAAGCTGCGTTCATCACCTATATTCAGGGCTGCTATCAGTTGAGCGGCAAACGCCGTCAGACACAATCCGGCGAAGAAAAGAAGTAATATGACGATTATATTTTTCATTGGGATGCGCAGGGCCTTCGGGCCTATTAACTAACAGATTCAATATCTAAGACTGTATTAATTTACAAGTTATCACCATTCTCTTCGGCGACAGAATCAATATCCTCGAAGTGTTTACGTCCGAAAACGAAATTTCTACCCAAATACTTCTCTCTCACCACAGGATTTTCGGCCAATTGTTCGCTGGTGCCCTGAAAGAGAATCTTACCTTCAAAAAGCAAGTATGCTCTGTCCGTAATTCTCAGTGTCTCATGAGCATTATGGTCAGTGATAAGAATTCCAATATTTTTCTTTTTAAGCTTATACACAACCGATTGGATGTCTTCTACGGCTACAGGGTCAACACCTGCAAACGGCTCATCAAGCATAATGAACTTAGGGCTGATGGCAAGACACCGAGCAATCTCCGTGCGTCGCCTCTCCCCTCCTGATAACTGGTCGCCCAGATTATGCCTCACCTTTTCAAGTTGGAACTCCTGAATAAGACTCTCAAGCTTCTCCTTTTGGTACTCTTTAGACGTCCCCGTCATCTCAAGCACCGACCGAATATTATCCTCGACAGATAGTTTTCTGAACACCGATGCTTCCTGAGCGAGATAGCCAATGCCAAGTTGAGCACGTTTATACATTGGCAGCGAAGTAATATCCTTTGAGTCAAGAAAAATCTTACCCTCATTAGGAGAAATCAGCCCCACCGTCATATAGAAAGTTGTGGTCTTCCCGGCTCCATTAGGCCCAAGCAGACCGACAATCTCTCCCTGTGTCACATCGATAGTGACATGGTTAGCTACCGTCCTTTTTCCATATCGCTTTACCAGATTTTCAGTGCGCAGAACTTGTTTCTCGATTTGTTCCTCTTTCGGCTCCTGATTGGACTCCGGCGTATCGATATTCTCGGTTACTATCGAAGAATCATCCTGCACTACAGGATCTGCCGGCTTAGCAGTGCCTTCATGTGAGCCGGCCTCAATACTCTCCCCATTTTTTTTTCTTTTTCCTCCGAGGTGAAAAACTTTTGATAAAGCTTTCATACACTAACTAATGCTATAAGGGCTACCTTGATTCGAAAAGATGGCGACTAATTAAAAAATATCACTATTCACGCATCACGTCTTCCATAAGAATGCCTAAAGGCTATTATCACAAGAAGGAGTCTTGTCTCCATGAATCCCGGACCCGGGATGAAGCAACGACCGAATATAATCAGACAGAAGTCGTATTGCGACAGTATTATTACCACCCTGTGGAATAATAAGATCGGCAAATCGTTTCGTGGGTTCAATATAGAGTTCATGCATCGGCTTGAGAGTCTGCTGATAGCGTTCGATCACCATCTCTGGAGTCCGACCTCTCTCTATGCAGTCCCGATGAATGACTCTAATTAGACGTTCGTCTGCATCAGCGTCCACGAATACCTTGACATCCATCATTTCTCTAAGTCTCTTGTCAGTCAATACAAGAATACCTTCCACTAAGACCACTTTAGCCGGGAAAAGAGTCACGGTCTCTTTCAGACGAGAACATGTAAGGAAATCGTAAGTCGGTCTGTTGATAGGTCTACCCTCCTTCAGCTCCAATATATGATGACAGAGCAACTCCCAATCAATAGATGATGGTTCGTCATAGTTCATTTTAAGTCTCACCTCAAGAGGGATATGATGATTATCCTTATAATAGCTGTCTTGAGGGATCACCACCATACTTTCACGAGGGATCTCTTCCATTATCCGGCGTACCACCGTGCTTTTGCCTGAGCCGGTGCCTCCGGCTATTCCGATTACCAGCATTTGTCTGTTGTTTAAGACCTCCCGTACCTTGAAGAGGGGTCTGTATTGATTTTCGCAAAATTACTAAAAGTTTATGACCTGTCCAACCCCACGCGTCACTGCCATATTGCGTTGCGGCACATTAACAGGGGGTCTTAACATTTTTTACGAGGATATTTTTCCCCAACTCCAACTCGTTTTAAGAAAAATTTCTTAACTTTGCACAAAAGTCATAGCCAACTTTCATAAGCATCCGGAGAGGTGGTCATTACCTGCACAAGGAATGCACAAGGGAAGTGGCATACAAAAACTTGAAGATATGAGAAAAAATATCGTTGCAGGAAACTGGAAAATGAACACTACTCTTGATGAGGGTGTAGAGTTGGCTAACGAGCTCAGTACGATGCTTGAGAACCGTCCCGTAAATTGCGATGTGATAATATGTGTGCCTTTTACTCATTTGGTTGCGGTAAGAGGCGTTATCGCAGGTAGCCAGCTTCAATTAGGAGCGGAGAACTGTTCGGAACATGACAAGGGAGCATATACCGGAGAAGTGAGTGCTTCTATGGTGAAGTCAACAGGTGCGAGCCACGTGATTCTCGGACATAGCGAGCGCAGACAATACTTCGGAGAGAACAATGAGCAGCTTCTTGCCAAGACTCGTCTCGCACTTGCCAACGATCTGAAGCCTATTTTCTGTGTTGGTGAGGTCCTTGAAGAAAGAGAAAACGGCAGCTACAATGATGTTGTTCGCGGACAGGTAGAAGCTCTTTTCGAGCTTACTCCTGAAGAGTTCTCCAATATTGTGATTGCCTATGAACCTGTATGGGCCATCGGAACGGGTAAGACTGCCACAGCTGAGCAAGCACAGGATATGCATGCCCATATCAGAAAAGTCATTTCCGAGAAGTATGGTAATGATATTGCTGATAATACCTCCATACTTTATGGGGGAAGCTGTAAGCCATCAAATGCACGCGAACTTTTCGCCAAGCCTGACGTAGACGGTGGTCTCATTGGAGGCGCATCGCTGAAGGCAGCTGATTTCATGGGTATCATTGAGGCCTTTGACTAATTTTTTTGCTGATATTTTAATGAGGAGGAAACGTTTCGGCATCCCCGGACGTTTACCTCTTCATCATCAATATTGACATTCTTACGAGACCGTCATGTCGCATACACATCCTTTCATCCCCAATCGGACACTGCCGTTGATTTTTATATCCATGGCTATGCTTTGTTCTTCGTCATTGGCTCAGTCTGTTGTATCTAAAGAAGACGAAAATCCGGTGGAACGCATAATGCGGGAGTCGGAAGGAAATGTTGAAATCGATATCCCTGATGCAATTCTGCAGCAGATACTAACCCCTCCTGAGGCACCTAAGAAGAAACAAGATAGAGGAGACAATCTCAAGAAGGGAATTAACAAGCTACAGGGTTATCGTATTCAGGTATTCAGCGATGGCAGAAATCAGCAGACTCTTGAGGCGCGAGCAAAGGCACGTGGTAATGCGGTATTAGCTCGTTTTCCCAAGTATCGCGGACAGGTGTATTCATTTTCTAAATCTCCAAGCTGGTATACACGAGTTGGTAATTTCCGTACAGAAAAAGAAGCAAACGCAGCTCTTACGGAACTCAAACGAGCTTTCCCGAAGTTCGCCGGAGAGATGAGGGTGGTGAGATGTCAGATAGTATTGGTCAAGTAATCTAAAGTAATATATCATTGTGGCGAGAAAAGAACAACACGATGAAAAACTTGTGGCTGAGATAGCAGCCCATTATCGAGAGATTCTCCGTCTCATTGGCGAAGATCCTGACAGGGAGGGACTCATTAAAACACCTGAGAGAGCAGCCAAAGCTATTATAGACATAACTTCGGGTTATGCTTCTTCTCCCATTGACATAGCCAGAAAAGCTATATTCGAACATGCCGGTTCGAATATAGTGATTGTTAAGGATATAGAGTTCTACAGTATGTGTGAACATCATATTCTCCCCTTCTTCGGCCGTGTATCTGTGGGTTATATTCCCGATGGAAAAATGATCGGACTTTCTAAGCTTGCAAGGATTGTTGACTCCTTTGCCCGACGGCTTCAGGTTCAAGAGCGGCTTACTTCACAAGTCTGTTCGCTGCTTAATGAGGCCCTGCCTAATAAGGGTGTTATTGTGGCTTGTGATGCCGAACATCTTTGCATGAAGATGAGAGGTGTCGAAAAGCAGGACTCATCTACTGTCACTCTTGATTACTGTGGGGATTTCGAGACCAATCCCTCATTGCGAGAGGAATTCTTCCGATTGCTTCGTATGAATTCGTAAGAATATCACGATAGTAATGAGAGAAAATGAAAGCGGAAATTTTATTTTTTGACCTTGACGGTACTATTGTTGATAGCGGTGAGGGCATAATGAAATGTGCACGTCATGCTTTGTCACATTTTGGTATTGAGGAGCCCTTGGATAAATTAAGAAAATTCGTAGGTCCGCCGTTGGAAGATGCCTTTTCAGACTTCTATGGCTTCACGCCTGATGAAACTCAGGAGGCGGTGAGAGTTTTTAGAGAGAGATATTTCGAAAAAGGGATAAACGAACAGCATCTTTATCCCGGAGTCGTGGAATTTCTGACTTCACTTCGCGAACGTGGATTTAAGACAGCAATTACCACCAGTAAAATCCAGCATCAGGCGGAAAAGGTTGTCGGTGAAATTTTTCCTGCATTGCAGTCCTGTTTCGATAAGGTGTTTGCAAGGGATAATGCAGGGATCATACACACAAAGGCCGATGTAATCCGAGAAGCTCTCTCCTACTTTGGTGTTGATCCTCTTTCAGAACCTGGAAGAGTGATAATGATCGGTGACAGAAAATACGATATTTTAGGAGCTAAAGAGACCGGGCTGCGTAGTATTGGCGTATCCTACGGATATGGATCAGAAGCAGAGTTGAATGAATCCGGAGCAACTGCGATTGCAGAGGATTTTGATAAACTCATGTCCTTGCTTGAGTATCCTGCCTGATAATTGACTTATGTCAACTTTTGAGTCTTACCTTTGGGTGAACGGTACCATCACGAAGATGGTATTAGCCTGATATTTATAATACACATATCGATAATACGTACTAACCGAACTCTGATTAAGATTGGGTTGAATTGGGTAAGTGTATCCTTAACACTATCTGTAGGTTTTATCCGTTAACTAAAAAAGTTATTAAATTTCGGGGTTATAATGTGTAGATCTCTCTTCTTTCGTTGTATAGAAGTAGGCCTTTTCCAACACTCTCATGCAGGGGCCATAACATCATAAAATGCGGGATAAGTAACGAATTATCCCGCTTTTCTATACTTGTGTTGATACAAAAAGAGAATTAATCCGAGAGATGAATCCCTCATTACTTAGATAATTCAATAGCGGAGATATTTTGCTGTCGGAGGTACCTAAATTTATAGATATGGCCTTAGCAGTAAGACCATTCGGATTAGCCTCTATCAGTTCAAAGACTGCCTTTAACAAATTTTCATCATTCTCTTTGTTTTGACGTTGGGTGTGAACATGTTCTCTACAGATATCACACGACCCA
>JAAVFY010000029.1 GCA_014800515.1 Bacteroidales bacterium | reverse complement strand
CATTCCGGGCACCTGAAATGTTATTGACTTACCGCCGCCGGTTGGCATGAGGCCAAGAGTGTCCCTACCCTCCAGTACCGACATTATTATGTCAGTCTGGAGGGGACGGAAAGAATCATATCCCCAATATTTTTTTAGAGTCTCATGAATTGGAAAAGCCATCTACTTATTTCTCCGGAATACGTATATCACGAATCATCAGTTGGATTGCATCCTGACGTGTGCTGTGCTTGCTTTGTTCGATAGTGTAAATGATGTCAATAGGTTTGTGGGCATGGATGTGCTCGAAATAGGGAGCCATGTTGAAGGCTATAGCATTCAGCACACGGCTTGTACTATTATCTTCCAGCTCAAGTTTAATATGCTCCATATTCTTTCCCACAAGCTTACTGGTGCCGAAATCAAACACATTCTTTGAGCAGAAAACAGGTTTCTGATTTCCCGGTCCGAAGGGATTGAATTTCTTTAAATAGGCAATGAACTCCGGGGTAATCTCTGCAAACTCAATCACAGCATCAATCTCTTCTTGGGGTGAAAGTTGATTCGGTTGTATATGCTCAGAGACGTATTCCTCGAATCTTCGTGCAAATTCGGGAATATTCTCCTCTTTCAGAGTTAAGCCCACTGCGTAGGTGTGTCCTCCAAAATTTTCAAGTAGATCTCTGGTGGAATTGACAGCAGAATAAATATCAAAACCCTGTACTGACCTCGAACTGCCGGTAGCCATCCCATTAGAATAGGTGAGTACGACAGAAGGTTTGTAATACAATTCTGTCAGTCGCGAAGCTACAATTCCGATAATTCCCTTGTGCCAGTCCTTATTATATACCACTATCGAACGTTTGCCATGAATGATATTCACATTCTTTTCGATGAGAGCATTTGCTTCGTCGGTGATACGTTTATCGAGTTCTTTACGATCCTTATTATATTGGTCAATATCTTTCCCTTTCTCGTAGGCCTCATGAAGATCACGACATACAAGAAGATCTACCGCTTCAATGCCGCTTTGCATTCTTCCGGATGCATTGATGCGAGGGCCGATTTTGAAGATTACATCTGAAATATTTATATCCTTATTTGTTAGCTTACATAATCTGATTATACTTCTGAGTCCGAGATTCGGATTTGAATTTAATCGCTTAAGACCGTGAAAAGCCATGACCCGGTTCTCCCCCACAATAGGCACTATGTCAGCAGCGATACTCACTGCCGTCAGGTCAAGCAGTGATTCAAGTTCATTGTGATTGGTCAATCCGTTGGAGAGGGCGAATGCCTGCATGAACTTGAATCCCACACCGCACCCGCTTAAATGAGGACACGGATAGTTGGAGCCGGGCATTTTCGGATTAAGAATAGCTACAGCCCTCGGCAGTTGTTCATCAGGCACATGATGATCACAGATGATAAAATCTATACCTCTCTCGCGTGCATATTCTATCTCCTTGATTGCCTTAATTCCGCAGTCAAGCACAATGACGAGTTTAACGTCATTTTCAGCTGCGTAATCTATACTCTTCAGAGAGATGCCATATCCTTCCTCATAGCGTGTGGGGATATAGTATTCAATATTGCTATAATAGTTTTGAAGATATTTATAGACCAGAGCCACGGCAGTGGTGCCATCCACATCATAGTCGCCATATACCATTATTCGCTCCTTAGCGCCCATAGCTCTGTTGAGACGTTCCACAGCCTTATCCATACCGGGCATAAGAAAAGGGTCTACCAGGTCAGAAATTGCGGGCGAGAAGAAGGAATTAGCTTCATCCGCTGAAGTCACCCCCCTTCTTATCAAAAGTTCAGCCACAGCTTTCTGCCCCCCGCAAACGGGCAAAAGAGTTTCAGCTTGTTCCTTTTGCTGGTGTGTCAGAGGTTGATAATTCCACTTGTTTATCATTATATTGAGTTGTTTTTTTTCTAAGTATAGTGACAGAAGGCAAAACTCCGTAAAAGCTAATTTGAAGGCCACCGATGAGCATGAGCCTACCTATCTAATTTGCAAATATACGAAAATAAATTCAAATTCTCTATAGAAAAGGTGAATTTAAGCGGAATTGACGTCTGCTTCTTCCTGCGTTCTTCCTGCGTATGCCTATGACAAGGAGATTTAATATATGGAGATCATCCCTTGATCTACAAGGTTTAGTATAGACGATGGGATGAGTTTATAAGCGAAGAGAACCTAATTTAAAGAGGATTTTGCATAGTTAAAAAAAAATATGTAATTTTGTAGCTTAGAGACGCGACATGTCTCCTCCTTAAAGGATTGTCCTCACTTCGGGCCTTCTAAAGTCTGTCGCGAACTTCATAAAATCATTATCATGCAAGGAGATGACAAGATTATTCCGATAAATATTGAATCGGAAATGAAGAGTGCCTACATTGATTACTCGATGTCGGTAATTGTATCCNGNGCNNTNCCNGATGTCAGNGATGGNTTCAAGCCTGTNCANCGCCGNGTTCTTTTCGGCATGAACGAGCTTGGCAACAGTTTCTCGGGAGACACTAAGAAGTCTGCACGTATCGTGGGCGAAGTGATGGGTAAGTATCACCCTCACGGCGATTCGTCGATATATTTGACTATGGTCCGAATGGCGCAGGAATGGTCGCTCAGATATCCGCTTGTCTTCGGACAAGGTAACTTCGGATCTATTGACGGCGATTCTCCTGCAGCAATGCGTTATACTGAGGTGAAACTCGCCCGTATGGGAGAAGAGATGCTGCAGGACCTCTACAAGGATACAGTCGATTTTGTTCCTAACTTTGACAATACTCTCAGCGAGCCTTCCGTACTTCCTACAAGAATCCCCAACCTTCTGGTGAATGGAGCCTCCGGAATAGCGGTCGGAATGGCGACCAATATGCCGCCTCACAACCTCACGGAGGCTTTGAATGCTTCGCTTGCGTTGATAGACAATCCGGATATCGATGTAGAGGGGCTGATGCAGTATGTCACAGCTCCCGACTTCCCTACAGGTGGTGAAATCTTCGGAACTTCCGGTGTCAGAGCAGCCTATGAGACAGGGCGTGGCCGAATTGTAATCAGAGCGAAGGCTGAGATAGAATCAGATGGTAATCACGACCAGATCATTATTTCAGAGATTCCGTATGGAGTTGTGAAGAATGACCTCGTGAAAAGTATCGCTGATCTTGTTGAAGAGAAAAAAATAGACGGAATCTCTGATATAACGGATACTTCCGCTCGTGGAAAAATGCACATTGCAATCGATATAAAGCGAGATGCCAATGCCAGGGTTATTCTCAACAAGCTTTATAAGATGACACAGTTGCAGACTTCCTTCAGTGTCAATAATGTTGCTTTGGTCAACGGGCGTCCGCGTACTCTTAATCTTAAGGAATTGCTGGCCGCCTTCGTTGACCACCGGCACGAAGTTGTGATCCGGCGTACACGTTATGACCTTAAGAAAGCAGAAGAGAGAGCCCATATACTCAAGGGTCTGATGATCGCCTGTGACAATATTGACGAGGTGATACATATTATCCGCTCCTCCCGTACCACCGACGAGGCTCGTACACGTCTTGGCGAGCGATTTGAACTTGATGATATTCAGACACGTGCCATTGTCGAGATGCGTCTGCGTCAGCTCACCGGACTTGAGNTGGATAAACTTCGTGCTGAATTCGATGAGTTGATGAAACTCATTGCCTGGTATAATGAGATTCTTTCTAACGATGAGACCTGTCGCAAAGTAATGAAGGACGAGCTGATTGAAATACGCGACAAGTATGGCGACGAACGCCGTACTCGCGTAAATCCCTTCTCCGGCGATTTCAATACCGAGGACTTCTATCCGGACGACCAGATGATTATCACAATATCTCATCTTGGATATATCAAACGTACTCCCCTCTCGGAATTTCGTTCGCAGCATCGTGGCGGCCTCGGATCAAAGGGAAGTACAACCCGCGACAACGATTTTATTGAATATATCTATCCGGCCACAAATCATAATCATCTGCTCTTCTTTACCAATAAAGGACGTTGCTATTGGCTCAAGGTGTATGAGATACCGGAAGCCGGCAAGAATTCCAAAGGTAGAGCCATTCAGAATCTTCTTAATATTGAACCGGATGACAGTGTCAATGCGTTTATCCGTATCAAACATCTTGGAGATAAGGAATACACAGCATCGCATAACCTTATTTTCTGTACGAAGCAAGGCATCATAAAGAAGACCTCTCTTGAGGCATATTCACGTCCACGAGCCAATGGTGTGAATGCAATCGTTATTCGTGAAGGCGACTCTCTTCTCCAGGTACATCTCACTGATGGTGACAGTGAAGTCATTCTGGCTAACCGCAAGGGTCGTGCCATTCGTTTCCACGAGTGTAAAGTCAGGGAAATGGGACGTATGTCGACAGGTGTCAAAGGTATGACTCTTGATGGAGCTGATGATGAGATCATAGGTATGGTGACATTCAAGTCAAGAGGAGGTATTCCCGATTCGCAGTCTGACGACGTGATGCAGAGTGAGGGATCTATCGGAGAAGAATTGGTTGAGGAGACTATAATGGTCAATGAATCCGAAACTTCTGATGACTTTATGACTCAGCCCAATGAGGATGCTGAAGATACCGATTCCTCTAAGGAAACTATCATGGTGGTCAGCAGTAAAGGTTATGGTAAACGTTCATCTATTGATAGCTATCGCATTACCAATCGTGGTGGTAAGGGAGTGAAGACCTTAAATATCACTGATAAGACAGGAGATCTGGTGGCTATTCAGATAGTCACGAATGAAAATGACCTCATGATTATAAATCAGAGTGGTGTTACTCTCAGGCTTAATGTTGAGTCTGTGAGAGTTATGGGGCGCTATGCTCAGGGAGTTAAGCTTATAGAGCTCTCCAAGCGTGGTGAAACTATAGCATCGGTATGTAAGGTAGATTCCGACCCTGAAAAAGATATCGAAGAGGAAGAGTCTGAAGAAAAGACACTGGCTGATACATCCGAGGAAGTCAAGATCAACGAATCAATAGAAATAGAATCTGTCAATATTGACGAGAATTCAGTTGAGGAGGCCTGATTCAGTTTAAAAAATGAAGGAAAAAGAAAATAATATATAATTATGAAGAAAATTCTTGTATTTGTCCTCTGCGCAGCTTCGACAGCAGGCGTCTTTGCGCAGAAACAGGCTGTGGCTGATGCCAAGAAGCTTTCCGGAAAGATTGATAAGATCGAGGAAGCACGTGCTCTGATAAAAGGAGCTATGGAGAACCCGGAGACGTCCAACGATGCGATGACGTATTTTGTGGCCGGCAACATTGAGTGGGACGCATATGACAAGGGTAGAGCACTCTCAATGGTAAATCCCGACGAAGTGGATGGTCTGGCTATGGCAGAGCAGCTCCTCAACGGATATAATTATTATATGAGAGCTCTTCCCTTGGATTCTCTTCCCAATGAAAAGGGACAGGTGAAACCTAAATACTCGAAAGATATTGCCTCCAAGCTTTCGGCACATGCCAATGACTTCTATACTGCCGGAGCAAATTTCTTTAACAACCAGAAGGCGTATCCTGAGGCATATCTGGCATTTGTGACATTTGCCAATCTTCCTTCGATGCCCCTGTTTGAGAAAAATTCACCAATAATTGATCAACCCACCCTTGCCACAGCTTATTTTAATGCCGGTTTGGGTGCATATTCAGGTAATGAGGTTGATCTGGCAGCAGAGGCCTTCCGCAATGCTCGCCTCAACAACTATGATCAACCTGAATGCTATATCTATGAGCTTGCGTGCTGGCAGAATATTGCTCAGAAGAATCCCGAGAGAGAGAAAGAAGCTCAGGAACATATCTATGATATTGCTTTGATGGGCAATGACAAATTTGGGTTCGAGCAGCCTCTCTTTCTCAACAACCTCGTCAATTGTCTTGTGTCACAGGGAAAGACTAATGACGCTCTGACCATAGTCAACGAACAGATCTCTGAAAATCCAGATAAGGCTGGCCTGTATGCCCTTCGTGCGTATACGATGAAGAATCTCAACGATTTAAAGTCTGCGGAAGCTGATTATCGTAAGGCAGCTTCATTTGCAGATGCAGATGCCGAGACTCTCAAGAATGCTTCCTATTATATGCTCCGTCAAGGTCAGGAGATTTGGAATGCCATTGACAGCACTGCGGCCGATGCCAAAGCTCAGCGAGAAAGCGTGCGTGACAACTACTGGCTTTGGGCAAAGGATGTAGCCAAAAGAGGACTTCAAAAAAACGCAGGAGATTCGGATCTGAATTCTATAGTTGATAATATCGACTATTTCCTGGAAACATATACATTCTAATTCTCCCAATGAATGAGAGATAGGAGAGAGGTCAGTAGGCTGGCCTCTCTCTCTTATTAGACAAGTCTAAAAGTCTCTAAGAAAGGTCATTCAATCAGCCCAGTCGGCCTTAGAGTCAGTCTTACGAAAAATGTCTCCAAAGTACTTTTCTAACCTAACCGTAAACCAAGGAGCCGTACTCCTTAACATAGGTTAAAAGAAATACTACTTTTTTATAATTTGCGGTCTTATTTCATTTGTAGGAAAAAGATTTTATTCGTAATTTTGCAATTCAAACGCAGGGATATGCGGGCTGGCGCAAAGTTGTAATTACAGGATTATCCTACGTAAGACAGCAGAGTGTCTGCAGTCATTTTAAGAGCCTTGTGTCTGAATATAGAAAAGCAGTTGATTATAACACAGAAAGCAAGATGGGCTTTTTCTCATTTACACAGGAAATAGCGATGGATTTGGGCACAGCCAACTCCATCATTATTCATAATAATAAGATAGTTGTCGACGAACCGAGTGTCGTTGCCATAGAGAATAAGACAGAAAAGATGGTTGCTGTGGGAATGGAAGCCCACAGAATGGAAGGTAAGGAACCTCCAGGCATCAGGACAGTCCGTCCGTTGCGCGATGGAGTCATAGCCGACTTTAAGGCCGCCGAGATGATGATCAGAGGAATGGTGAAGATGGTGAGCAGTAAGCGTCGCTGGTTCTCTCCTTCTTTGCGTATGGTGGTATGTATTCCTTCGGGGTCTACTGAGGTTGAGATGCGAGCTGTCCGAGACTCTTCCGAGCACGCCGGTGGACGCGACGTCTACATGATTCAGGAGCCTATGGCAGCGGCCCTTGGTATTGGTCTTGATGTAGAAGCACCAGACGGCAATATGATTGTAGATATAGGCGGAGGTTCCACAGAAATCGCTGTCATATCGCTTGGAGGAATTGTGAGCAACAAGAGTATCCGAATAGCCGGTAATGATTTGACTGCAGATATCCAGGAACACATGGGACGTGTGCATAACCTTAAGGTTGGTGCCAGCACAGCAGAGCGAATTAAGATAGCCGTTGGCTCTGCCCTTCCGGTACTTGATAATCCGCCGGAACCTTTCGTTGTCAGAGGATCTAATAAAATGACCTCTCTGCCGATGGAAGTTCCTGTAAATCATGAGGAGATATATCATTGCATTGAGAAGACAATCTCCACAATGGAGGATGCTATTCTTGCTGCTCTTGATCAGACCCCTCCCGAACTTTATGCNGACATCATGAAGAACGGTATCTATCTGGCCGGTGGCGGCGCGCTTCTCCATGGTCTTTCCAAGCGCCTTACCGATAAAATCAGAATAGAATTCAAGATAGCCGATGANCCGTTGCACGCAGTGGCAAGAGGTACGGGCGTAGCTCTAAAGAATATCAACCGTTTCTCATTCCTGATCAAATAAAGCAGCCGTCGGTAATAAATAGGTGGCTCTTATTCCAATTCAGAAAGTGCAGTGAGAAATCTTCTCAATTTTCTGCTCCGATTCAGCACATGGTTNGTTTTTGCGTTCTATGTGCTGCTGAGTTGTATATTGCTGTTCAGTGACAATGCCTACCAGCAATCGGTGTTTCTAACATCGGCCAATGGAGTGTCGTCGGCTGTATACTCCACCATGTCGGGAGTGAGTAGCTATTTCAACCTACGGCAAATCAATGAGGATCTTCAAGCTCGGAATGCTCTTCTTGAGAATGAGCTTTTGAATCTCAGGAATGAACTGTCGGAAGTAAAAACATTAGTTTCAGATACCTCTCTTGTGATTCCGGCTAACCGTTTTGATTTTATCAGTGCATCCGTCATTAATAATTCCATACGTCATCCCCGAAATTATTTTACTATCAATAAGGGTAGTTCCGATGGAGTGGGCCAAGGTATGGGTGTTGTTGACCAAAATGGAATCGTAGGGATTGTCGGTGTGTGCGGACGTAATACCTCCCGTATTATATCATTGCTCAATCAGACACAGCATTTTTCTGTAAAACTGAAGGGAACTCCCTACGTTGGGTCCATATCATGGTATGGAGGAGACCCTAATATCGTATATATGGAGGAGGTGCCCCGACATGTAAGATATAATGTTGGGGATACTGTGGTCACAAGCGGATATTCTACAACTTTCCCTGAAGGTCTTCCCGTTGGATTTGTGATGGCAAAGGTCAAGGGAGCGGATGATAATTTCTTTACGTTGAAGGTGAGACTGGCCTCCAGGTTCTCCTCACTTAGTACTGTAAGGGTCATAAAAGACTTTTACAAGGAGGAGTTGGATTCACTGACTCAATTTGATTTAAAAATCGAAGATTAAGAGTAATCGGCATGAATAGAGAAATTATCAAATATTCCATCCTTTTTATTGTGATGCTTATTCTGCAGGTTCTTGTGTTTAACAGGATTGTGCTGTTTAACGTNGCAGTGCCGATGGTATTCATTTATTTTTTTGTAAAACTTCCTATTGGTATAAATAAGATTCTTCTTTTTTCGCTTGCCTTCGTACTCGGATTCTTAGTGGATCTTTTCTCCGACACTTTGGGAGTCAATTCGCTTGCATGCACATTGATAGCCGCTGCAAAGCGTCCTATGTTTTTTGCCTACGTGCAGCGTGACGACAGATCGGAGGAGGTTGTTCCGGGACTCATTTCAATCGGGATACCCTCATTTATGAAATTTCTATTCACATTTTCCTTCGCATATTGTCTGATGGCCTTTTGCATAGAATATTTCAGCTTTGCCGACGTTAAGGATATATTGATAATGACGGCTTCAAGCGGAGTCCTTACCTTTCTGCTTATGCTTGGATTCGATAGCCTAATAATTACGACAAGTGAGAAAAGATCGTAGTCTTGACAATAGGAAATATATAATAGGCGGTTTTATCGCCTTTATTGTAGTAATTTACCTTATTAGGCTTTTCAGCCTTCAGGTGACAAATGATAAATATAAGGAGAATGCCGACAGTAATGCTTTTCTCCGTCGTGTGATCTTCCCGGCTCGCGGATTGATGTATGACCGCAACGGCAAGTTGGTGGTATTTAATCAAGCGGCTTACGATGTCATGTTGATTCCAAAGGATGTGGGTGTGTTTGACACCGTGGCTCTATGTGAGGCTTTGGGTATCACTAAGGAGTCACTTCTCCAGAAATGGGAGGAGATGAAGAATCCTAAAAATAATCCGGCGTATTCCGCATACACGCCCCAGAAGCTTATCTCGCATCTTTCACAGGAAGATTATGGACGTCTGCAGGAAAAACTATATCTTTTCCCTGGATTTTTTATTCAGAAGCGTACGGTGAGAGAATACGGATATAAAGCCGGGGCAAATATTCTTGGTAATATCCGTGAGGTCTCTACGACTGATATTGATAGCGACAGATACTATCGTCCCGGGGATTATACCGGCGATCTTGGTATTGAGAAAAGCTATGAAAAGGCTCTGCGTGGAGAAAAGGGAGTGGAGATATTGATGAAAGATGCCTACGGCCGAATTAAAGGNAAATATGAGAATGGTATTCACGATATCGCTCCCTCTTCCGGCCATAATCTCACTCTTTCCATTGATATTGAATTGCAGGAATATGGCGAAAGACTCATGCAGAATAAGATAGGAGCTATTGTTGCAATCGAACCTGCCACCGGTGAGATTCTTGCGCTTGTCACTTCTCCGGGATATGATCCTTCATTACTTGTGGGGAAAGAGCGAGGTAAGAACTATTCAAAGCTTGTGAGCGATCCTCTGAAGCCTTTGTATGACCGCGCTATACAGGCAGCATATCCTCCCGGCTCCACATTCAAACCCACACAAGGATTAATTCTTCTTCAGGAGGGTGTGGTCTCCGGCTCTACCCTTTATCCCTGCTATCATGGATACGTCAACGGACTCCGGGTTGGATGCCACGGACATGCCTCCCCTATTTCTCTTCTGCCGGCTCTGCAGACCTCATGCAATGCTTATTTCTGCTGGGGACTCAAGCACTTTCTTGACAAGAGGGGCACTACTCCTTCGGCTCAACTGACCAAGTGGAAGGATTATCTCGTTGAAATGGGATATGGATATAAGCTCGGTGTTGATCTCCCTTCCGAGCGTCGAGGGCTTATCCCCAATGCAGAGTTTTATAGTAAGAGTTTTCGCGGGCGTAACTGGAGTGCGAACTCGGTCATATCTATTTCTATAGGTCAGGGTGAGGTGCTCGCCACACCGTTACAGATAGCCAACCTTTGTGCTACGATAGCTAACCGTGGATTTTTTTATACGCCTCATATCGTGAAAGCTATCTCTGACAGCACTATAGACGAGACTTATCGTAAAGCCCACCGTCCGAAGATAAAGAAAGAATACTATCAGATGGTGGCCGATGGAATGAGGATGGCTGTCACGGGTGGAACGTGTCGTCTTGCTAATCTTCCCGGGCTTGATGTCTGCGGAAAGACGGGTACTGCTCAGAATCCTCATGGTAAGGACCACTCCGCATTTATGGGATTTGCCCCTTACGACAATCCCAAGATTGCTGTCGCCGTATATGTTGAAAATGCTGGTTTTGGGGCGGCGTTTGGTGTGCCTATAGGAAGTCTTATGATTGAGAAATATCTCAACGGTGAGATTTCAGCATCGCGTAAGGGAGTGGAAGAAAGAATGATTAACTCTAATACAATCATTTCAAGTGGAGTCAAAAAACACTGATGCCGGCATCTCGGTTTTTCGTTCTGTTGACTGGATCACAATCCTACTCTATATCATTCTGGTGTCAGCAGGGGCAATAAGTATATATGCGGCAAGCTATGATTTCGATCATGCAAGCATGTTTGATTTCAGTGAATTTTCAGGTAAGCAATTCCTTTGGATAGGGCTTTCGCTTGTTATTGGCTGTGCAATTCTCTTGCTCGACTACAGGCTCTATGAGGCCTACGCATACCCTATTTACGGTGTTGTCATCCTTCTCTTGATTGCCACGATTTTTCTGGCTCCCGACATAAAGGGATCAAGGTCATGGTTGGTGTTCGGACCTGTGAGTCTCCAACCGGCCGAGTTCGGAAAATTCGCTACCGCTCTGGCACTTGCAAAACTATTCGACAGCTATAACTTTTCATTAAATGCGAAGATTAGCAATTATTATCGCGCTTTCATCATCATCTTCCTTCCGATTATTCTCATTCTAATGCAGAGAGAGACAGGAAGTGCGCTTGTATATATTTCCTTTGTTTTTGTATTGTACCGAGAGGGGATGAGCGGACTTGTACTCGTCTCGGCTCTGTGTGCCATAACGTATTTTGTGGTCGCGGTAAAGTTTGCAGAACCACTCATATTGGGAATGCCCATGGGAGAATTTTCAGTCTTCATTCTTATAATGTTGATTTTCTCATGTATGCTTCTTTTCTACTGTCGTGACTTTTTTATATCGCGTAATGTAATAGGAGGATTTCTTATCTCCGGTATCGTAGTTACAGTTCTTGCTCTGTGTGGCGTCAATGTCAACGGCACGGCATATTTCCTTTCAATAATCGGTCTTGCGATCGCGTATGTGTCGCTTGCCATGTTCAGGCATAGAATCCAGAAGTATGTAGTCACCATAGCATTTGTCGCGACATCTGTGGCATTCCTTTTTTCTGTGAACTATGTTTTCGGAAATGTTCTTGAGCCTCATCAGCAGATCCGTATTAAAGTGGCACTCGGCATTGAGGAGGATTTAAGGGGAGCCGGTTATAATGTCAATCAATCAAAAATTGCCATTGGATCCGGCGGCCTCACCGGTAAAGGATTTCTGAATGGAACGCAGACAAAGTTGAAATATGTGCCTGAACAGCACACCGACTTCATCTTCTGCACTATCGGAGAAGAGGAAGGTTTTGTAGGAGCATCAGCAGTGCTACTGCTCTTTTTGACTTTAATCCTGAGACTGATTCATATTGCTGAACGACAACGCACTCCGTTCGGTCGAGTTTATGCGTATTGTGTAGTCTCTGTGCTGATCTTTCATTTATGTATTAATATCGGAATGGTCATAGGGCTCTGTCCGGTGATTGGCATTCCGCTCCCCTTCTTCAGCTACGGAGGTTCCTCACTTTGGGGATTTACGTTTCTTCTTTTTATTCTTTTACGAATAGACGCCTCGCGTAAGGAACGCAGAGACTGAGCTTCATAAAAGCCTCGTATGAAACGAGGCTTTTTCCGTTTTCTATCAAACGTCGGTCTCCAAATCGACATATTCACAGTGGACATAACATTTAAACTACACCCCATGCGGTGTCACACTTCAACAAGTATGTAAAAAATGTAGGAGATAAATACCATATTTGAGGTGCTTATCTCCTACATTATTTACATTTCATCATAAACTGAGGGAAGCATACCCCTATCTTCGAAGATTTTGACTAATTTTGCCTGTTCTCAATCATGAAGCACAGATATGAATAAGACCGTACTGTTTCTTTTCAGAATATATCAGTGGGTGATTGCAGCCCCTATTTTTATTGTCGCGACTTTTCTCACGGCTTTGATTACCATGATTACCACTGCCATCAGCGGCACCCATTTCTGGGGATATTATCCTGCCCATTTATGGTCAAGATTCTGCTGCGCACTGATGTTTGTAAGGGTAAAGGTGGTGGGCCGTGAAAATATTGATACGAAGCAAAGTTATATTTTCGTTGCGAATCATCAAGGGGCGTTTGATATATGGTCTGTCTATGGATATTTGAATCATAATTTCAAATGGCTCATGAAGAAGAGTCTGGAAAATATTTTTATGGTTGGCTATGCGTGTCATAGAGCCGGTCACGTATTTGTGGATGATTCCACCATCGCCGGAATAAAAGATACAATCTCGAATGCAGAACATACTCTAAGGGACGGCATGTCGCTTGTGATCTTCCCGGAGGGAAGTCGATCTTGGGATGGCCGTATGATACCGTTTAAGCGCGGAGCCTTTATGCTTGCTTCTGAATTTCGTCTGCCGGTGGTACCTATAACGATTGATGGTAGTTTCAAGGCAATGCCGCGCACAACCTATAATGTTACGCCTTGCACCATTGTGCTGACAATCCATAAACCTATTTGGCCCGGTGAAAAAGGATTTAACACCAAGCGGCTTATGGCAGAGTGTCGCAATGCCATAGAATCTGCCCTTCCGGATTGCGATAAGGGCGTCAGTGAAGGCGAAGAAAAAAACAATGCCTAATTTTTGTGATTTCAAAAAAAATCTCTAATTTTGCAGACAAAGGCAGGGGTGCCGTTCCGGGCTGAGATCATACCCTGATTACCTGACGCGGATAATGCCGCCGTAGGGAGCTTTTCTAAAAGAATCCTGTAGTTTTTACTACCTCGTCCGGAAATATAAACACCACACCGCCGACCACTTTTTAGGCAAAATTACCGGACGAATGAATCATTCCAACATTCCAAACGTTTCATCTGCAGCTGACGAATCCTCTCGTCCGCCTGTCATACTATGTATTTCTGGGAGCGATCCTTCCGGAGGAGCCGGAATGCAGGGAGATATCAAGACGGCCATGAATCTTGGCGTTTTCGCAATGGGTGCTGTCACTGCCTTGACCGTACAGAATACGCAGGAAGTCAGTGATATTGTACCTATAGAGGCAGCCCTACTTAAGGCCCAGATTGAGAAAGTACTCGATGATATAATTCCGGATGCTGTGAAGATTGGAATGTTACCGTCAGGCGACTGTGTGACAACCGTGGCTGAGATTATCCGGAAGTATGGCCTAAAGAATGTTGTGACAGATCCTGTCATCAGAACATCATCCGGATATGACTCCAGTACCGATCTTTCTGAGCTTGCCCATAATTATTCCTACTATCTTTTTCCTCTCTGTGATATTGTAACTCCGAACATTCCGGAGTCAGACTTCTTCCTAAATATGTTGGGGGAGGAAACGGACTGTACACCATCTGCTGTCGGTATGAAACTGCTTTCAAGATGGAAATGTGATGCTGTGCTTCTTAAAGGTGGTCATTCTTCCGGTTCAGAATCTGTTGATTTTCTTCTAAAAAGAAGTTTAACAGATGACATATACTGTCGAGAATACAAAGCACCCAGACTCAATAGTAGGAACACACACGGCACAGGATGCGCCCTTTCGACAGCTATAGCTTGCGGACTTGCCAAAGGCCTTGCCATTGAAGATGCCGTGGATGTAGCGAAGAAATTTATATCTTCGGCTATTGCTGGTAGTTGTGGCACTTCATTAGGCAAAGGAACCGGTCCACTTGATTTTTTCTCAACCTACTCGGATGATTTCTGCGTCCGACATCTAAAATAAAATGATACCATGGAAATTTCAGTCAATAACAAGAAGGAGATTCTCCCCTCTTCTGTCCATACGGTTTCAGATTATGTCTCCCATTCAGGATTGCCAACCAAGGCAATGGCTGTTGCTGTGAATAATAAGGTTATTCCTAGAATTAAATGGGATTTGACAAAGCTTGAAGACGGAGATAATCTGACAGTCATAAACGCTGCCTTTGGCGGATAATAACATGTTTCGACAAGAGAGATTGTAATAACATGCGTAACCCTTTCTTTAAGATTGTTCTTACTTCTCCCGATAATATCGGTCATGAAATAGAGAAGTGCTGTCGTCTTCTTGAGAGTGATGCAATTGATGTGTTGCATTTTAGAAAACCCTCGTGGAGCAAGGTTCAATCTCTCGAATGGTTAAAGTCGGTACCCGAAGAGTTTCTTGGGAAGCTTACTCTACACGACCATTTTAATATTGCCAGAGAGTTGCCTGTGGGTGGACTTCATCTTAATTCGCGAAACTCCACTATCCCGGATGGATTTAGCGGTAGACTCTCCAGATCATGCCATTCCATTGAGGAGTTGGAAGCATCTGACGGCTACGATTATGTGACACTATCCCCTATTTTTGATTCAATATCCAAATCTGGTTATTCCCGACAAAAATTTTCAGATTCGGAAATTAAGAGATTGTCTTCTGAAAGAAAGATCATAGCCCTCGGAGGAGTTGATCCTTCACGGAAACAATGGCTTTTAGAGCGTGGATTCGCGGGGATAGCCATATTGGGCTATCTCTGGCATAATCCGGAAGGGAAATCTTTCGATGAGATTGTTGATACTATAAAGCTGTTCTAAAAATTATTTGACAATGTTACAGTATATTACAAACACAGATTGTGATCGGAGCGTAGTCGAGCAGGTGAAATGTGTCCTTGAAGGAGGATGCCGCTGGATTCAAGTGAGAATGAAAGATGCTTCCGATGAGGAGATAACGAAAGTAGTGGAAGAGATTATGCCTCTTTGTCTTGAGAAGGAGTCTTTTCTTCTGCTTGACGACCGCGTGGAGCTTGCCAAGAAAGTGAATGTCGGCGGCGTGCATCTCGGCAAGGAAGATATGGCTCCCTCGCGAGCGCGTGTGATTTTAGGACCGGCTGCTGTCATTGGAGTGACAGCTAATACTATTGATGATATTGAGGCCGTGCGTTCTCTTGATATTGACTATATAGGTATTGGTCCGTTCAGAGAGACTTCCACGAAGAAGAATCTTGCTCCCGTTCTTAATATTGATGGAATACGCCATTTATGCGAGGAAATGCATAAGCGTGAAATTGATATTCCTACAGTAGCGATCGGAGGGATACGCCTCGAAGATGTCAAAACAATACTTGATACCGGCTGCAACGGTATTGCGGTGAGCGGTGCGATAGCATTCGCGGAAGATATGGTAGAAGCTACCAGAAGATTTATCGACTTGATGCCCACCGGAGAATAGAATTCTTATTATTTTATAACTAAGTAGCTAAGAAAAATTAATAATATTATAGATGCGCGATAATTTTGAGTCAGATTGGCCGCGGAGCGAAGGAGCTTAGCGGGCTAAACGACTGAGTGACAAGGTCAAGATGGCCAAAATTAGCCGCATATATCATATTAAGATACTTTCAAAGCTACTGAGTTATTATATCGTTTAATTTTTCTTAGCTACTTAGCTACTTACCTACATTATGAATGATTTTCTTGAAATCGGAGGACGGAAATTCTCTTCGCGCCTATTTGTGGGAACGGGGAAATTTCCGTCGCCGAACGTCATGCTCGACTCTATAATCGCGTCAGAGAGTGAAATGATCACTGTGGCTATGAAGAGAGTCAATATGCTGAATGAAGCCTCTGACGATATGATGACTCACATCAATCGTGAAAAGGTGCAACTCCTTCCCAATACGTCCGGTGTGAGAGATGCGGAGGAGGCAGTATTGGCTGCGAGAATGAGCCGTGAGATTTTTGGCACAAATTTTATAAAACTGGAAATCCATCCGGATCCAAAATATCTTATGCCTGATCCTATTGAAACTTTGAAAGCGGCTGAGATTCTTGCTGCCGAGGGTTTTGTGGTGTTGCCTTACGTGCAGGCCGATCCTGTGCTCTGCAAACGTCTTGAAGAAGTCGGGACGGCCGCCGTCATGCCTCTGGCAGCTCCCATAGGCACCAACAAGGGTATACGCAACAGAGATATGCTTGAGATTATAATCGGACAGAGTAATGTGCCGGTAGTAATAGATGCAGGGCTCGGTGCTCCCTCTCACGCGGCCGAGGCAATGGAATTGGGAGCCGATGCTGTGCTTGTTAATACTGCTATCGCCGTGGCCGCTGATCCTATCAGGATGGCTAAGGCTTTTGCGAAAGCTACGGCAGCCGGAAGAGAAGCTTTCCTGGCAGGTCTTGGATCGGTGTCTTCACATGCTGTGGCTACCAGTCCTCTAACCTCCTTTTTCAATGACTGACAATAATCTTCACTTATGAAAATCGAAAATATTGATATTTCCGTCTATCCGGGTTCTGAAAAAATCTATATGCACGGTGAAATTCACCCTATTGAAGTAGGTATGAGAGTTGTGCATCAACACCCGACTGTAAAAATCGAAAACGGAGAGAGAGTTGAGTATCCTAATGAGGACTTATTTATCTACGATACCAGTGGCCCGTATACTGACCCGAATATCCATACAGATATTAATCACGGCCTGCCTCGCCTACGGGAAAAATGGATTGAGGAGCGTGGTGACACACAACGACTTGATGACATATCAAGTGAATATGGACGAATGCGCCGCGGGGATGCATCGTTGGATGCCATTAGATTCCCCTATATCGAAAATCCTCGTTGTGCTGTCCCGGGGAAGAAGGTGACGCAGATGTATTATGCGCGTCAGGGAGTAATAACTCCGGAAATGGAATACGTAGCTATCCGTGAGAACATGGATAATAAGCGTCGAGGAATCAAAAGCAATATCACGCCTGAATTCGTAAGACAGGAGATTGCAGCCGGCAGGGCTCTTATTCCCGCTAATATCAATCATCCGGAGGCAGAACCTATGATTATCGGGAAAGGATTCTCAGTGAAAATTAATACCAATATCGGAAATTCCGCACTTTCCTCCGGAATTGAGGAGGAAGTGGCTAAAGCACTCTGGAGTTGTTATTGGGGTGGAGATACTCTTATGGATCTCTCCACTGGCGATAATATTCACGAGACCAGAGAATGGATTATTCGTAACTGTCCTGTGCCGGTAGGAACTGTACCTATTTATCAGGCCCTTGAAAAGGTAAATGGTAGAGTAAAAGATCTCACATGGGAGATATATCGTGACACTCTGATCGAGCAGTGCGAGCAGGGCGTGGATTATTTCACAATTCATGCCGGTGTCCTTCGTGAACACGCGGGGCTTGTCTCCAAGCGGCTCACCGGATGCGTGTCGCGTGGTGGATCCATCATGATGCAATGGACTGTGGAGCATGACTGTGAAAGCTTCCTCTACACCCATTTTGATGAAATATGTGAGATCCTTAATCGCTATGATGTCGCAATCTCTCTCGGCGACGGGATGAGACCCGGCTCTATATTCGATGCCAATGACCGCGCTCAATTCCTTGAACTTGAGGTTCTCGGTCAACTCACAACCAGAGCATGGGCTCATGATGTGCAGGTAATGATTGAGGGTCCCGGCCATGTCCCCATGAATAAGATTCAGGATAATATGGACAAAGAGAATCGAGAATGTCATGAAGCTCCTTTCTATACGCTGGGGCCTCTTACCACTGATATTGCACCCGGATATGACCATATCACATCGGCTATCGGGGCTGCCCGAATCGGATGGCTCGGCACTGCCATGTTGTGCTACGTCACTCCCAAGGAACACCTCTCCCTTCCTGATCTCAATGATGTGCGTGAGGGTGTCATCACGTATAAGATCGCTGCGCATGCCGCTGATCTTGCCAAAGGATTCCCCGGTGCGGAAGTCAGAGATCATGCTCTTGCCAAGGCAAGATATGATTTCAGATGGAAAGATCAGTTCAATTTGTCGCTTGATCCCGAAAAAGCCAAAAGGTTTTATCTTGAATCCAGAAAAACGGAACCCGGTGCGGAAGAGAAGTTCTGCTCCATGTGTGGTCCGAATTTCTGTGCCATGAGAATCTCACAGAACATTGCAAATTCTTGCGATAAGTGAAAATGACCATGGATTCATTGCAGAAGGAATTTCCTCGATTCAAAAGCGATCCGTCATCTGACTCTATATTCGGCCATGGTTTCGCCGACATAATAGGAAAATGGGACTGGCAGCAAACCATTGATTTCTCCCTCTCTGCCAATGAGGCCGATGTCAGGCGTGTGCTTGGAAAAGCCTCTGATGGTTCATCTGTGCTTGATGATCGAGATTTTGCCATTCTTATTTCACCTGCGGCCTCACACTACCTTGAGCCTATGGCTCAACTCAGTTCGCGCTTCACGGCCGAAAGATTCGGAAAGACGATCTCCCTATACATACCGATGTATGTATCTAATGCGTGTACTAATAAGTGTGTGTACTGCGGATTCAATCATGATAATCGCTTTGATCGCACCACTCTCTCCCTTGAGAAAATTGAGGAGGAGTGCAAGGCTATAAAAGAGCTTGGTCCGTTTCAGAACCTTCTGATTGTATCGGGAGAATATCCCTCCTTGACTGGGGTGGAGTATTTGGAGAAAGTACTGCAGGTATGCCGTCCTCATTTCCATAATCTCACCCTTGAAGTCCAGCCAATGAGAGCAAGCGACTATCATAGGCTTACAAAAGTTGGATTGAACGGTGTGGTGTGCTTTCAAGAGACATATAATCGAGAAGCTTACGCAAAATATCATCCTCATGGTATGAAAAGCCATTTCGACTGGCGTCTTAATGGTTTTGACAGAATGGGTGAAGCCGGTGTCCACAAGATTGGAATGGGGGCTCTTCTCGGACTTGAGGACTGGCGTGGAGATTCAATTATGCTTGCTCGCCATCTGATGTATCTGAGACGAAAGTATTGGCGTTCGCGATTCTCTGTGAACTTCCCGAGGATGAGGCCTTCCGAAAGTGGGTTCGTACCTAAAAGTATTATCTCCGATCGAGAGCTTGCTCAACTCACGTGTGCATTCAGAATTTTTGATCATGATGTGGATATATCCTTTTCGACAAGAGAAACTCCGGAATATCGCAACCATATAATGCATCTTGGCGTGACTTCCATGAGCGCCGGTAGCAAGACTGAACCGGGAGGATATTCCTCAGCCCATGAAGCTCTTGAGCAATTTGAGGTTAGTGACGAGCGAACTCCTGCGGAGGTGTCCGAATCAATCCGTAAAGGTGGATTCGATCCCATTTGGAAAGATTGGGATATGATTTTTGATTAGACTCTGCTTCTCTCCCAACCCATTTCATAAGATGACAAGCCTGTAATCCTAAATTTCACTTGTAATTGGAAAGGATTCTGACTCCAAAGTAAGATTATAGCTACACGTGAACTTTCAGGGTATTTGCATTGTTTAGAGAGTGTGACGGTAAGACCTCCAACACTCTCTAAATTTTTATTGTCACTAACTTAAGTTTAATTATAATACTACATTTACTATGAGTTTCACACAACCTCGTCTCCCCTATTCACCCGATGCCCTTGAGCCTATCATCTCCCAGAGAACTGTGGAGTATCACTACGGCAAGCATGAGAAGGCATATATCGACACTCTCAATAAACTCATCGAGGGAACTCCTTTCGCTGACATGACACTTGAGGATATTATCCTCAAGAGCGAAGGAAAGACTTTCAACAACGCATCTCAGGCTTGGAACCATATTTTCTATTTCTTCCAGTTCAACCCTGTCGGCAAGCGTGAGCCCGTTGGTAAGCTGAGAAAGCAGATAGAGGAACAGTTTGGTTCTGTTGAGGAATTCAAGCGCAAGTTTGAGGAAGCAGGAACAACACTTTTCGGCTCGGGCTGGGTATGGCTTTCGCGTGATAAGGAAGGCAAGCTTTTCATAACGCAAGGAAAGGATGCAGCCAATCCTATGTGTGAAGGACTTAATCCGATTCTTGTCTTCGACGTCTGGGAACACGCATATTACCTTGACTACCAAAATCTAAGAGCCTCATATCTTCATCAACTCTGGGATCTTGTAGACTGGGATATTGTCGCTTCCCGCTATGAATGATCCATTCCTATTATCCCTTCTTTATATCGTAATTGAGGGATGATGTATCTGAGAAAAATTATGACTGCCTCCCATCGGTCAATTTGACATGGGAGGCAGTTTCTTTTATATTTCATCGTGAATAATGCAGATATTTCAAATTTTTTTATTGCTGTCCGATAAAACTCAGATAGAGCAATAATGTATGGCTCGAACGCTGATTCTACAGCGTTCGAGTCTGCTTTTTGATTCTATAAGCCCCCCTCAGTCAAAAAGGGAGGGTTC
>JAAVFY010000028.1 GCA_014800515.1 Bacteroidales bacterium | reverse complement strand
AGAGGACGTGCAGTAGCTTTCAGTCTCGTGGGAATTCTGCCATCCATATATTTTTGCTAATCTTCTGTCAAGATAATTAAAATGAGAAGAATCCATGTCTCATATGTCAGAAACAATATGCTGAGAAAGGCAGTTATAAGGATATTTAGTACTATCCACTTCCAGAGACCGGCTTTTTTGAAATTCAACTCCGACGTTGTTGTTGCGGCTGCCTCTTTCACTGTCCCAAGACCGCTTTCACATAGATATGCTCCGTAAGCCACCAAAGTTGAGAATAACAAAGCCTGCACATGAGTGAAGGAATTTGAAAGATGAAAGAAAGCAGCAAAGCTAAGCGCTGCAATCCATAACAAAGCATGAACCACAGCTATGATATATGAATGTATAAACATATTCTGTCGTATAGCCTTCCTGACTTCATCATTAGATATATTCTCCATATCAATATTAACGAAGCGACAGGGACTGTTGTTTAGTCATCTTTGTTTTCAAATCCTACTCTCCTCTAAAAGAAGACCACGAACTGACTCTATATGAGGAAAAAGCAAAAAAAGTAGCTATCAATTTATATTTGAAGATTCTTCAGAAGATTTATATCTCTTGAAGGTAAGGACCGTCGTCAGCATTATTTGGTCAATACCTTAAAATTTACTACTTTTGCAAGTTGATACGGGATGACGTCGGCAGATGTCTTAGTATCCAATCAACAGACAAATAACAGCATCAAAATATATGATGACATCAAAAGAAATAAGAGAATCGTTTAAGACTTTCTTCAAGGAGAAAGGACATACTATTGTTCCTTCGGCTCCCATGGTGATTAAGGATGATCCGACCCTTATGTTCACCAATGCCGGTATGAATCAATTCAAGGACATTATTCTCGGCAATCGTGAAGCAATTTCAAAGAGAGTGTCTGACAGTCAGAAATGTCTTCGTGTAAGTGGCAAACATAATGACCTTGAAGAGGTAGGACATGACACTTACCATCATACGATGTTCGAGATGCTTGGTAATTGGTCATTTGGCGACTATTTCAAACAAGAGGCTATCGACTGGGCATGGGAATATCTTGTGGATGTTCTTAAACTCAACCCTGAACGACTCTATGCCACAGTATTCGAGGGATATGCACCGGAAGGACTTGAGCGAGACAATGAGGCGGCTGCCATCTGGGAAAAACATCTCCCCCTCTCTCACATCATCAACGGCAACCGTCATGACAATTTCTGGGAAATGGGAGACACAGGGCCCTGTGGTCCTTGTTCTGAGATCCATATTGACCTCAGAAGCGATGAAGAGCGCGCAAAAGTGGACGGAGCAACTCTCGTCAATAAGGATAATCCTCAGGTCATAGAGATATGGAACCTCGTGTTCATGCAGTATAATAGAAAGGCTGACGGCTCGCTCGAACCACTTCCGGCTCGTGTCATCGACACCGGTATGGGTTTTGAACGTCTGTGTATGGCTCTTCAAGGCAAGAAGTCAAATTATGATACTGATGTCTTCACTCCTCTTATTGCTGAAATCAGCAGACTTTCCGACAAAGAGTATGGAAAGGATGAGAAAATAGATGTCGCAATGCGTGTCGTGGCCGATCATGTGCGTACGATTGCCTTCTCCATAGCTGATTCGCAGCTTCCTTCAAATGCCAAGGCCGGGTATGTGATCCGTCGTATCTTGCGTCGTGCCGTGAGATATGCTTACACTTTCCTTGAGCGAAAAGAGGCTTTCCTATATCAGCTCGTGGATACGCTTGTAGAACAAATGGGAGATGCTTATCCCGAATTACCGGCACAAAAAGAGCTTATCAAGAAAGTTATAAAGGAGGAGGAAGAATCGTTCCTTCGAACTCTTGACAACGGTATTCGTCTACTCGATGAGCTTATCCGTAAGGCTCAGTCTGAAGGAAAGAAAGATATTGACGGTAAGGATGCCTTCGTCCTTTATGACACCTACGGGTTCCCTCTTGACCTCACAGAACTCATTCTCCGAGAAAACGGTATGTCGCTTGATCAGAAGGGCTTCGACACAGAGATGCAGAAGCAGAAAGAACGTGCACGCAACGCGGCTTCCATGGAGACTGGTGACTGGATTGTTGTCAACGAAGGGAATCAGTCGTTTGTTGGATATGACAACACAGAGTGCGACACACGCATCCTTCGCTATCGCAAGGTGAAGCAAAAGGGAAAAGAGTATTATCAGATCATTCTTGAAGAGACTCCCTTCTACGCAGAAATGGGTGGTCAGGTCGGCGACAGCGGACGTATGATCTCACCGAATGGGGAAGTTATAGAGATCTTCGATACAAAGCGTGAGAACAATATCGGCGTGCATCTGTCATACTCTATACCCTCCGATCCCACTGCCCTCTTTCATGTGGCTATAGATGAGGAAGCTCGTGATGCCACTTCCGCAAATCACTCTGCAACCCATCTTATTCATGAAGCCCTGCGCGAAGTGCTTGGCACTCACGTAGAACAGAAAGGTTCGTACGTCACTCCCGATGTGCTCCGTTTTGACTTTTCGCATTTCCAGAAGGTGACACCGGAAGAATTGAGAAAAGTGGAACATATTGTAAATTCCCGTATCCGTCAAGCCACACCTCTCGAGGAATTTCGTGACACTCCTATAGCTGAGGCTAAGGCTATGGGAGCAATGGCTCTTTTCGGTGAGAAATATGGCGACAAGGTGAGAGTAGTCAAGTTCGGCCCGTCGGTCGAACTATGCGGTGGTACTCATGTTGCTAATACCGGACGTATCGGTATGGTGAGAATTGTCAGCGAAAGTTCAATTGCCGCTGGTATTCGTCGAATTGAAGCTGTCAGCGGAGCCGGAGTTGAGAAGATGCTCGACTGTCTTCAGGATAATATGAAGGAGATTGCGGCTATTCTCGGATCTTCGGGCGATATTAAGTCCGCTGTAAAGAAGGCTATTCAGGAGAATGGTGATTTAAAGCATCAAGTAGAGGAATTCTTTGAGGAACGTGTCAATACTCTTGTCAAGGAAGTCAAATCAAAAGCCCGTGATATTAATGGCACATTCGTGATTGTCATGACTGGAACCTATCTTCCTGACATGATCAAGAATATAGCGTTTAGAGTTCGCTCCGAGGCTAATGCTCCCACGGTCTTTGTCGGTGCTACCGAATCTGCGGGCAAACCGCTACTTACGCTTTCTCTCACTGACAACCTCGTAGCTCAAGGATTAAATGCCGGTAAGATTGTGCGTGAGGCTGCGAAACTAATAAAAGGAGGAGGCGGTGGTCAGCCTTTCTTCGCTCAAGCAGGTGGGAAAGATACCGAAGGATTAGCAGCTGCTTCTGACAAGATGATTGAACTTTTGAATCTCTGATATTATAATGTTGATTATCTAATTAGAGGGCTTCAAAGCGATTCGCAATCTAATTGGGTTCCATTTAGTGCGGATTTTAAACGTTTTAGAGAGGCTGTCTAACAATCAAAGTTAGGCAGCCTCTGTTTTTATATAAAAACAAGAGGCTGTGTCGTAATTATGGTTACGGCGCAGCCTCTTGTTTAAGTTGAGTACATTGGGAGGTGAAGTCTTACTCTCCTGCCTATTCTAAATGTTAGGTAGGGTATATGTTAGAAAAACTTTGTGATGTCATTGGAATAGGAATATACTAATACTTTCCCTCTTTTCTTGACAACAGAAAGGATTATGTCGCCTTCGGCAGAAAAGAAAATCAGCGCACCGTCATGCAACTGACCTGCATACTTAGAAGTGCCAAGTGTAGCAGTCCAGGTGCCATTTTCAATACTGATTTTTACATTTGTCCCAGGAATATTATTCACCGGATATACACCGGATTCAGGAGTCTCCAGAGATGTGGGAGATTCAACAAGCGACTGAAGAATGAACCCGTTAAGACCGGGAGAATATTCAATCAAATTCCACCCTTGTCTGGTCTCATTTCTTTTGAATACCATGCCGGTTGAGAGATTTATATCCTCTCCATCGCGGTTGGTTGTGGCGTAAGCTTTGGAGTTAGGCGTATCATACACTTTCCCCTCATGACCAACCACAATGAAATCCTCTGCAGTGGCAGAAAGCGGCAAGGCAGAGATAAATAATGTTAAGCAAAGTAGAAGTTTTTTCATGGTTCTTATTCTTATGCTTGCAAATCTACAAAGAATCATGTTATGAATTATCCCCTACTAAATACAATATGGATAAATAGCAGATTAAAACCGACTTTTAGGCCAATTCTATCACTTCTGCATCCCGCATATCTCCATTGTCGATTGTGAGACGCACTATAGTCCTCACCTTCTGCCAGCCTTGTCGTCCGGCCGCACCGGGATTGATGTGAAGAAGGTCAAGTTCTTTATCATACATTACTCTCAATATATGACTATGGCCATCAACCATAAGCCTGATATCATTTTCCCTAAGCAAATTTTTCATTCCTTTTGACCACTTACCCGGATAACCGCCGATATGGGTTATCAGTGTACGTACTCCTTCGATATCAAATATGAGAAGTTCATCACATTTCCTTCTCACCTCCCCGTGATCAATATTCCCATATACCACTCTTACCACCGGTACTATTGTTTTAAGCCTTTCAATAATAGTTATATCTCCGACATCACCGGTGTGCCATATTTCGTCGCAATCCTTGAAATATTCGTAAAACTTGTCGTCCCAGTAAGAATGCGTATCTCCTAAAATTCCGATTTTCTGCATTGAAATATACAAATACCCCATACCACAAAATGTTAACTTACAAGTCACATTTCATGCGGTATGGGATTTATGATAAGATATGAGCCACACTCTTCGGCATCATGAGTGCCTCATATACACCTTTTAAACGTTATATACTCAATCACTCTCCTTTAGCTACCTCATCCTTGAAGGAATTGGCAGGCTTAAAAGCCGGAATATTGTGTTGCGGAATTATTACAGCTGTGTTCTTGCTGATATTGCGGGCAAGTTTCTCCGCACGAGTCTTGATGATAAAAGATCCGAAACCACGGAGATATACGTTTTCACCATGAATCAGGCTGTCCTTAACCACGTTCATGAATTCCTCTATGACAGTCATTACAGTCTGACGGTCAAGCCCGGTGGTGCGAGCTATTTCATTTGCTACCTCAGCTTTTGTCATTTTACTTATATATTATCTGTTAATGTCGTTTAAATATGCCAAATCAGTTTCTGAAACAGTTCAAAATGTCTGCATGAATATGATTTTGGGATAATATATCCAGCAGATTTAGTCTGATGACGCTGCAAAATTAGAAAAAATCATGGATATATCCTAATGAATTTTACCATGTTAGCGTTTTTTTATTTATAGGAAGAGGTCATGCTCTCCGGAAATCGGAAAGCATGACCTTATATTTATCCGAGAAGATGGCGTAAGCTTTTATTCTTTCACATCATTCTCTTTATCACCGGATTCTTTAACACCGCCGTCGGAATCATTCGGTGCAGACGCTTCTTCATTTGGATCCCCCTTTGGCAGTTCTGTTTGGATGGGTTGCACATTGACTTCATCCGCGGGCTGATAAGCGAAGGTCAGTTTGTCCATGCCCTCGAGATAGGTCACCACAACCGTGCCTCCAATCTTACCCTCTGCATTAAGGGATAGCATAAGTTCCGCGAGTTCATCTTCAAGATATTTCTGAATCGAACGCTTCAGCGGGCGAGCACCAAAATTCTTATCATAACCCTTTGTAGCTATGAATTCACGTGCCTCATTGCTGAGTGTGAGATGATAACCAAGCGAGTTGACACGCGCGAAGAAGTCATTAAGTTCTATGTCGATTATCTTGAATATGTCTTCCTTTTCAAGTGAATCAAACATAATGATATCATCCACACGATTGAGAAACTCCGGAGAGAAGGCCTTATTAAGAGCCTTGGAGATTACTCCCCTACTTTGCTCCTTATCCTGACCACCTGTATTGAATCCTACACCTGACCCAAAGTCCTTAAGCTGTCTCGATCCGACATTTGAGGTCATGATGACTATCGTGTTCTTGAAGTCAACACGCCTTCCGAAGGAATCTGTCAGCCTTCCTTCATCCATTACCTGTAGAAGGAGATTGAACACATCCGGATGAGCTTTTTCTATCTCATCAAGTAAGACAACCGAATAGGGCTTCCGACGTACCTTCTCAGTGAGTTGACCTCCCTCTTCGTATCCTACGTATCCCGGAGGCGCTCCAACAAGTCGAGAGACTGTGAACTTCTCCATAAACTCACTCATATCCATTCGAATAAGTGAGTCGGGAGAATCGAAGAGATATTCAGAAATTCTTTTTGCCAAAAGAGTCTTTCCGACGCCGGTGGGGCCAAGGAACATGAATACGCCAATGGGTTTCTCAGGATCTTTAAGTCCTATACGATTACGCTGAATCGCCTTCACCACTTTCTTTATGGCTTCATCCTGTCCGATGACAGAGCCTTTGAGACTTTCTCCCATCTTGAGGAGTCGTGTTCCCTCATCCTGTGCAATTCGCTGTGTAGGCACTCCCGTCATCATAGCAACGACTTCGGCTACCTTATCCTCGTCAACCACCCGACGCTCTTTATCAAGATTTTCAGACCACTGCTTCTTGACGTCATCAATTCTCTTCTTAAGATCGTTCTCCTGATTTCTAAGAGAAGCAGCTCTTTCAAAGTCTTGTTGAGAGGCGGCTTCATATTTCTGCTCGCTCACCTTTTCAAGTTGTGTCTCAAGTTCTGAAATCTCGTCAGGGAGAACAACATTTGTGATATGGACACGGGAGCCGGCCTCATCAAGGGCATCAAGAGCCTTATCCGGGAAATTTCGGTCAGATACATAACGTTCTGTCAATTCCACACATGCTTTAAGGGCATCTTCAGTGTAGGTGACATTATGATGCTCTTCATATTTTCCTTTTACATTATGCAGAATCTCAAGTGTCTCCTCCGCCGATGTAGGTTCTACCATAACTTTCTGGAATCTACGCTCCAGAGCACCGTCTTTCTCGATATTTTTCCTATATTCATCGAGGGTGGTAGCTCCGATACACTGAATTTGCCCTCTGGAGAGAGCGGGCTTAAGCATATTGGCAGCATCCATAGTGCCGGGAGCACCTCCGGCTCCCACTATAGTATGAATCTCATCTATAAAAAGGATGATATCCGGATTCTTGGTGAGTTCATCAAGCACTGCCTTGATACGCTCCTCAAACTGTCCGCGATATTTAGTGCCGGCCACCATTCCGGCCATATCAAGAGCAATAACTCGTTTTCCAAAAAGAATTGGAGATACCTTACGCTGGTTGATGCGAAGAGCTAATCCTTCCACTATCGCCGACTTACCAACACCAGGTTCGCCGATAAGCACAGGATTATTCTTTTTCCTGCGAGAGAGAATCTGTGCGAGACGCTCTATCTCATTCTCTCTGCCTACCACCGGATCAAGTTTATTGGCAGCAGCTGCAGCCGTCATGTCATAACCAAACTTGTCAAGCGCAGGAGTATCGGAGTTTCCTCCTGACTTTCCGCCACTCTTGGAAGCTGAAGCTGACCGGGAATTGGAATAGTTTCCGTATCCGAATGCAGAATTTTCCTCTTCCTCTTCATCATCCCCGTCTCCAAACGGATCCTTTCCAAAATCTCCGGCAGAGGATCTGGAAGACGGTGTAGGACCTGAAGATATATCTTGCACCGCAATGTCGAAATTTAAGTATTTTTCCTTAATACCACGTAAAAAATCACTATTCATACTTCTGCTGTCGTGAATTAGTGCAAGAAGGATATGAACGCCACTGATTGTCGGAGCTCGCATTTGTCTTGCTTCAGTTGTAGCAAGCTGAAGATGACGGATTGCTCCAAGGGTAATCTTATATTGCTGCTCGAACAGAGTGGTAGATTCCCCGGTCTCAGGATTATTGGCAAGATGCTCCTCTATTTCTTTTATCATAGCTGCAATATCAACATTGAGCTGTGATAGAATCTTATAGGAGTATCCGGCCTCGTCATGAAGAGCGGACAGAATCAGATGCTCACTCTGAATCAAAGGAGATTGCGTTCGCTGTGCTTCAGCTAAAGCCTTCTCCAGAATAGGCCTGAATTGTTTCGAAAAATCGTTTTTCATCAATTTAAAATCTATATTAGTTCTTTAAAATTTTAAGCAATTATGCTCAAGCTGTCTATTATACAACAATCAAATCAGGTTATTTCCTTAGACAGCATCTCTCAAGCTACAGTGCTCGATATTTATAAGAGCAAATACCGTGCCACAATCTGTTCCTAGTGCAACATAGCAAAAAAATCATGACAAATTACGCTGTTCTCAAAAAATTTGGATAAATTTGCAAAAACGTGTGTTTGTCAAGAAAGAATGATCTCTATAAATAACCTCAGCGTGGAATTTTCCGCGCGGCCTCTCTTCTCCGATGTAAGTCTTGTAATCAACAAGAACGATAAGATCGGGCTTGCAGGAAAGAATGGAGCCGGCAAGTCCACTCTTCTGAAAATTCTTGCAGGCTTTCAACAGCCGACAGCCGGCAGTGTCTCTAAACCCTCGGATGTCAGAATCGGTTATCTGCCGCAGCAGATGAATGTCTCTGACACTACAACTCTCATGGAAGAGGCTCGCAAGGCTTTTGGCTCGATGCTGGAATATAAGGAGGAGCTTGCTAGGGTGACAGAAGAGTTGTCACAAAGGGAGGATTATGATAGTGAAGATTATCACAGGCTCATTGAAAGGATGGAGTTCCTCAACGAACGTATGTCAATAGAGGGAGTTGAGAACATGGATGCAGAGATTGAACGGACTCTTGTCGGTCTTGGGTTCAGCCGTGATGATCTAAGCCGTCCCACCGGAGAGTTTTCCGGTGGTTGGCGAATGAGAATCGAACTTGCCAAGATTCTGTTGAGAATGCCTGATGTTTTGTTGCTTGACGAGCCTACCAACCATCTTGATATTGAATCGATCCAATGGCTTGAGCAGTTTCTTCAGCAACGTGCAAAGGCAGTAGTGCTCGTAAGCCACGACAGGGCATTTCTTGATAACGTCACCAAACGGACCGTGGAGATCTCTTGTGGAAAAATCTATGATTATAAGGTGAATTATTCTCATTTCGTAGAGCTTCGCAAGGAGCGAGTCGAGCAGCAGTTGAGAGCTTGGCAGAATCAGCAGAAAGAGATTGAAGAAATTAAGGATTTTATCGAGCGGTTCAGATATAAGCCCACAAAGTCAAATCAGGTTCAGAGTAGAATCAAGCAACTTGAGAAGATAGTACCCATAGAAGTTGACGAGGTTGACACATCAAGACTGCACCTTAAATTTCCTCCAGCCCCGCGCTCAGGCGATTTTCCACTCATAGTGGAAAATGTGGGAAAATCTTACGGCAATCATCTTGTCTTTGAGAATGCTGAGTTCACTCTCCGTCGAGGAGACAAAGTGGCATTCGTTGGAAAGAATGGTGAAGGAAAGTCGACTCTTATCAAGTGTATCATGAATGAGATTCCTTTTACAGGCAATCTCAAGCTTGGTCATAATGTAAAGATTGGATATTTTGCCCAAAATCAAGCACAGATGCTTGATGAAGAACTGACGGTGTTTGACACAATTGACAGGGTTGCAACCGGAGATATCCGTACTAAAATACGCGATATTCTCGGTGCTTTTATGTTTGGAGGCGAGGATATTGATAAAAAAGTCAAAGTTCTGTCCGGAGGCGAGAAGACACGTCTCGCTATGATTAAGCTATTGCTTCAACCGGTCAATTTTCTAATACTTGATGAACCTACGAATCATCTGGATTTAAAAACCAAAGACATTCTCAAAGAAGCGATTCTTGCTTTTGAGGGAACTGTCGTTGTTGTCAGTCACGACAGAGAATTTCTCTCCGGACTTGTAGATAAGGTCTATGAGTTCGGCGGAGGGAAGGTCAAAGAAAACCTTGGCGGAATATGGGAATTTCTTGAGAAAAAGAAGATCAGTAAACTTTCGGATCTGGAATTGGCAAGACGTCAGGATGAAAAAGAATTGGAGCCCTCTGAGAAATCTACGTTAAGACTGAGTGATCAATCCCCGGCAGAAGCATCTAAGGAGGAAAAGAAGCTAAGCTATGCTGAGCAAAAAGAGCGTGAAAAAATCTTGAAGCGTTCTGAAAAGCGTGTGAAACTCTGTGAGGATAAAATTGCCACATTAGAGACCAAACTTGGCGAACTTGAAGAAAGACTTTCTAACGGAGAGAGTGATTCCGAACTTTTAAAGGAGTATGAAGAAACCCGATTGAGTCTCGAAAACGAGATGAACGAATGGGAGAATGCTCAGGAGGAATTCGAAACGCTGAAGTCGTAAGCCGTTTTGTAAAGCACGTTCCTTAAATAATTAAATAGCTACTTACGTCTGAAATGAAAAAAAGTATTAGAAAAGAATATATGAACCCGGATAAAAATCCGGGGGTGGATTTCTATGATTATGCCACTGAGGGCTGGCGCAAAGATAATACTCTTGATCTGCATCCGGAGCAATCTCGCTTCGGCATGTTTGACGCTCTTGCTGAAGACTCCCGCAAAAAACTGCGATTATTGGTGGAGACTGTGAGCAATCATCCTGAGGCAAGAGTTAAGAATACGGACGCACAAAAGGTTAGCGACCTATATGCTCTTGCCGGGGATATGGAGAGAAGAAACCGTGAGAAGGCCCTTCCTATTGCCGAATGCATTA
Source organism: Bacteroidales bacterium (assembly GCA_014800515.1). GTDB lineage: Bacteria > Bacteroidota > Bacteroidia > Bacteroidales > Muribaculaceae > Lepagella. Next base: position 9,909 of record JAAVFY010000028.1, on the reverse strand, counting down.
AATGGGTTGAAGATTATGACCTCCAGCATGAACGTGCTCGTTTTCAGGCAGAGTCTTTGCTCAATGGCACAAGTAATTTTATAAACATAGGCTGCGGGCCGGATCCTGAGAACTCGGATATGAATATTCTTCATATCGGTTCGGCAGGAACCGCACTTGGCGATCGCGACTATTATCTTGTGAAAAGCGAGCGTAACGATGCCATTCTGGAGGCTCTGCGAAAGAATATCACGACTGTCCTCAAATTAGCCGGTTTCTCGGAAGAACGGGCATCCCGAATTTGGGAAACGGTCTTGGAAATAGACACCGAAATAGCACTCCATCAGCGTACACGAGAGCAGAACAGGATTCCTGAACTCCGGGTTAATATCCGAGATATAGAATCCATCAAGAGAGATTATCCTGATTTTGACTGGGATACTTATTTCAAGACTCTTGATATTAATATCACTGACAGGATAAATGTGATCCACCCTGAATTCCTTTCGTTTATCACGTCTTATCTAAAGAGCCTGCCGGAAGAAAAACTTCGGGACTATCTCCTCTACGAACAGGTGGAAGCTGCCACCGGACTTCTCAGCGAGGAGTTTGAAGATGCGGATTTTGAGTTTAACAAGGTATTCTCAGGTGTCACTGAAAAACTCCCTCGCTGGCGGAAGACTTTGGGGTTTGTTAACAGTATGCTTTCAGAGCTTGTCGGGAAGCTTTACGTAGAGAAGTATTTCCCTGAAGAGAACAAGAAATATATGCTTGAACTTGTAGAAAATCTCCGCAACGCTCTTGGCAAACATATTGTCAATCTGGATTGGATGAGCGAATCAACCAAGGAGAAAGCTCTCAAGAAGCTTGAGGCGATGAATGTGAAAATAGGCTATCCCGACAAATGGGAAGATTATTCCGCTATTCATATTGATACTGAAAAATCACTTGCTGAAAACGTCAGGGAGGCTTCCCGTTATTGGATTCGCCACGGTTTGGAAAAGCTTGGCAAACCGGTAGAGAAGGAAAAATGGCACATGTCTCCACAGACAGTAAATGCTTATTACAGTCCGCTGAACAATGAGATTTGTTTCCCGGCTGCCATTCTGCAGCCTCCTTACTTCGACATGGCTGCGGATGATGCTCTTAATTATGGAGCTATCGGAGTTGTGATAGGTCATGAGATGACTCATGGTTTTGATGATTCAGGAAGAAAATTCGATGCTTCCGGAAATCAGAAAGAGTGGTGGGAAGAGGAGGATACCATCAAGTTCAATCGCCTGGCAGACAAACTTGTAGCTCAATTTGACAATATAGAAATAGAACCGGGACTTATGGCTAACGGTCGATTTACGCTCGGAGAAAATATCGCTGACCAAGGCGGACTCAGAGTGGCTTATACAGCTTATCGCGACTCTCTTGCCAATAATTCCACCAACTATCTTCCTTCAGAAGATACCGCAGAAAATGGAATTATTGATGGATTCACCCCTGATCAGAGATTCTATCTTGCATACGCTCAGGTATGGGCTGAGAATATGAGAGATGCTGATCGTGCCCGACGTACTCAAACTGATCCGCACTCTCTTGGACGAAATCGAGTGAATGCTACACTACGGAATCTTGATACGTTCTTCCGAGCTTTCCACATCTCCCATGGGAGTCCGATGTGGCTTGATGAGAATGAAAGAGTAATTATATGGTGACATTCGGCTTAGTGGGATATCCTTTAGGTCATTCTTTCTCGGCTATATATTTTAATAGCAGATTCGAGAAAGAAGGTTCCGACGCTCACTATNATCTTTTCCCTCTAAAGGATTTTGAAGAGATTCATTCTCTTATACGGTCTGAAAAAGACCTTAAAGGTCTGAATGTCACNATACCGTATAAGAAGCTATTCCGACAGATGATTCCTGATATTGCTCTTACTCCTGAAGCATTGGCCACGGGGGCTGTCAATACAGTCAGGATTACAAGAGATGAGTCCGGCCTTCCTATTTTTCTTGAGGGACATAATACTGATGTCATTGGGTTTAGAGATTCTGTCAGAAAGATCTTAACAGGAAGAAATGATGTTAAGCATGCGCTCATACTTGGGGCAAACGGTGGGGCTGCCCTTGCAGTAAAATATGTTCTGGAGAGAGTATTCGGAATAGAGGTGACTGGAGTGGTCAGAAGTTTAGACAAGTGTCCTGAACCATTATATAAGATTTCTTCTCTTCTAACATACGAAGATATTGACCAATCAGTACTTGCCAAACATTTATTGGTTGTGAACTGCACTCCTCTAGGTATGTATCCTGACGTTTCCACTTGTCCTTCTCTTCCCTACGAAGAGCTTACGGCGTCTCATATCGGCTACGATCTCGTCTATAACCCTGATGAGACCCTTTTTCTCCGCCATTTTCGTGAGGTTGGAGCCACTGCTCTCAACGGACTTGAAATGCTTTATCGTCAGGCGGAGGCTTCCTACTCNTTCTGGCAGGCAGATTGAAGGTAAAANNGGTTAAGTCATGTCAGTCCCGCTATTATATCCTCTCATAGCATTCATTGTCGGCATTATTCTGGCAGATTACGGAATGGGGTTGATAGTGGGATCTATTCTTATTTCAGTCTCAATCCTTATCTATCTGCTTCTGCTCAAGGTTTCTTCAAATCCTATGAGAGCGTATAGGGTAAATCCCATGCATCGAAGCTGGATTCTCTTAATGTGCATCGGCACGGGCATAGTATGCTGTGATATTAATAAACCGGAAGTTGTGGAAGTAGAGTCCTCGGCAGCAGTCTGTGGTAAAGTCGAATCGAGATCATCTACCGTCTATGGAGACCGGATGATTATTAATGTGGCAACCTTAAGAATTGATGATATCGTTTCTCATCCTCATCTGAAGNTACAGGTATATCTGCCTCCCGTGACATATTCGGTGGGAGATATGTTGGAGTTGGCAGGCACATTGAAGCCTTTAAGAGAATCTCCTGACCGACTTCCGTCCGGATATGTGCAGTGGTTGATACATAAAGGGATAGGTGGATCATTGCAGATTCAAGACGAGAGTATGGTGATCTGTAAAGAAAAAGGGAGTGGTCTTGAAGTGTGGGCGCATGAAGTGCATGATCGACTGGATATCTTCATCAGCCATACGGAGCTATCCCCAAATACCAAAGCTTTTATTAAAGCTTTGACAATCGGTGAGCGCGAAGAAGTGAAGGAATCACACCGTCAGGCATTCGCAGATGCCGGAGTTGCTCACCTCCTTGCACTGAGTGGTCTGCATGTAGGTATTATCCTGATGATAATCTTATGGCTGTCATATCCCTTCTCCTTAACAGGTTATCGTAATCTCCGTTATCTTTTAGCTTTACCTTTACTTTGGGGTTACGTTCTTGTGACGGGGTGCTCCCCTACTATAATTCGTGCGGCTGTCATGGCGACATGTGGCCTGGTTGGATTGATGCTTGAACGAAAAAGAAGTGGAATAAATTCTCTGTGTGCAGCAATTTTCATCCTTCTGATTATCAATCCCTTTAATGTCTTCAATGTCGGATTGCAGCTGAGTGCTGCCTGTGTGGCCGGAATTTTGATTTTCACCGAAAGACTTAATCCCTTTCGGCATAGAGAGTCTCCTCGTTTATATAAAATGGCCTCAATAGTGTTGACTACACTTGTTGCCACATTATTCACATGGCCTATCACTGCATTCTACTTCAGGAATTTTCCTACATTGTTCCTGCCGATTAATTTCATTGTTCTTCCTCTTCTTCCCTTATATGTGGGGGCTGTACTGATATATCTTATTCTTGCCGCCATAGGTTTTGAGATGTCTTTTTTACGAAATATCCTTGACATTGGCTACGAGAGTTTTCACAGATTGGCTTCCTATCTGGGAGAAGGAAGCTCTATAAGTGTCCACATTTCGGGTATTACACTCTTTATATGGTTAGGGGCAACTCTAATTCTTGCATTTGGAATTATAAGAAAAACAAAACATAGTCGTCAGATAATTATTTCAGCCGTATGTCTGATGCTTTTGTCAGTAGCCACCATCCCACTCTTCCGCCCTTTTGAACCCGAAGGATTTATAATAGGGAGGCCTTCAGGAAATTTCTTAATAACTTCCTATAGTGAGGGTTATGAATCGCAGAAACTGTTTCCCAGAAGAAAAAATTCATTTTTCACCCTGAATGGAAAGAGATTGGCCATAATAGATGATGAGATTGACGATACCATTATTAATGGAGAGGAAAACTCTCACATTTTATTGGTAGGAGGGAATTTCAAAGGAACATTAAACGATCTGGTTCAGAGATTCAAGCCGGAGTTAATACTTATTCATCCATCAGTATATCCAGCCAAAGAAAAAGTACTCCGATCAGAACTTACCCTTAAAGTTCCTGTCTATTCTCTTCGCCATGATGGTGCTTATCACTATTTCTCTAAGTAGCTAAGAAAAATTAATAATATGATAGATGCGCGATAATTTTGAGTCAGGTTGGCCGCGGAGCGAAGGAGCTAAGCGACTGAGTGACAAGGTCAAGATGGCCAGAATTAGCCGTATATATCATATTAAAATACTTTCAAAGCTAATGAGTTATTATATCGTTTAATTTTTCTTAGCTACTTACAGATTAAGGATTATCCTCCCTTACTCAGAGAACAGGGATCTGAAAAGGTCAGCTACTGTGGCCACCTCTATCACATTTATCTTTGGTGAAAATTGTAATCCCTTTACATTGCCTACAGGGACATATATTCGTTCAAATCCTAATTTCTCAGCTTCGGCTACGCGTTGCTCGACTCTGGTGACAGTGCGTATCTCTCCCGATAATCCCACTTCCCCCACAAAGGCAGTCCGTCTTCTGATTGGAATATCAAAATTAGATGACATCACAGCAGATACAACCGCCAGATCAAGAGCCGGATCAGCTACCTTCAATCCTCCCGCTATATTAAGGAACACGTCTTTCTGTCCCAGCTTGAATCTCGCTCGTTTTTCTAAAACTGCAAGAAGCATATTCAAACGTCTCTGGTCAAAACCGGTGACAGATCTTTGAGGGGTACCATAGGCAGCGGAAGAAACCAGAGCTTGTACTTCCACCAAAAGTGGTCTCATACCTTCAACAGTGACTCCGATAGCTATTCCGCTCATTTCCTCTTCCCTATTTTCAGAAAGAAGCATTTCCGACGGATTTTTCACTTCGCGCAGTCCGCGTGCCACCATTTCATATATCCCGATTTCCGAGGTGGATCCGAATCTATTCTTTATTGCTCTGAGAATCCTGAATAAATATTGACGATCTCCTTCAAATTGAAGTACCGTGTCAACAATATGTTCAAGAACCTTCGGACCGGCAATAGCCCCTTCCTTATTTATATGGCCGACAAGAATCACAGGTACGCCGCTTTCTTTGGCAAAACGCAGGAGCCTGACGGCACACTCTCTTACCTGACTCACACTTCCGGCCGATGACTCAATCTCATCTGTCGCGACCGTCTGTATGGAATCTACCACAAGAATATCCGGTTTCACCTCATCTATCTGGGTAAAAATATTCTCAAGTCTGGTCTCACACAATATATATGTATCCTCACTTACCTTCCCCAACCTGTCGGCTCTAAGCTTAAGCTGAGTGGAACTTTCCTCTCCCGATACATATAGGATCCTTCTATTGCGTATTGAGAGAATGTTCTGAAGGAGTAAGGTTGACTTCCCGACTCCGGGTTCTCCACCTATAAGCGTCATACTTCCAGCCACAAGTCCTCCTCCAAGAACTCTATTCAATTCTGACGATGGCATAGGGATACGCGGCTCATCTGTAATCTCTATTTCTGTGAGCTTAACCGGCTTTTCTGACTTGATCCTTGACTTCTTGCCGGAGGCAGAACGGGAATTACTGACCACTTTCTCTTCGACAAAAGTATTCCACTCTCCGCAGGAAGGACACTTACCGAGCCATTTGGCAGACTCATATCCACAAGCACCACAAAAATATACCGTTTTAGACTTTTGAGCACACATGCGCGAATGTTCTTTATGAGATGTTTTCTATAATATTTATTCAAGCCATCTTATTATCTCGACCGAAATTGGGATAAGACCACTGCTGTAGCCACTCCTACATTAAGTGATTCGGCATGATCGGACTTGTCTCCCGGTGGAATGGTAAGTAAGCGGGTCACATGCCTTTTGATAACATCGGATATACCCTTTCCTTCGTTACCCATGATGATAATGCCCCCGGCTGATAGGGGCTGCCGGTAGATATCATCACCATCGAGAAGGGTTGCGTAGATCGGTATAGAGGAATCAACTGAGGATAGAAACTTATCAATATCACAATAAAATATCTCTACATGACCTGCTGAACCCATAGTAGCCATGATTGACTTCGGATTATAAATATCCACTGTGTCGTTAGAGCAATATATCCGTTTCACTCCAAACCAATGAGCAGCTCTGACTATAGTACCTAAATTCCCGGGATCCTGCACACCGTCAAGCACAAGAGAAAGAGCATCGACTTCCGGGCGGGGTAACTCCTCACTATCGGGAATCTCATATACTGCAAGCACCTCCGGTGGAGTTGAAAGAGAAGATATCTTTTTAATAGTGTCCCGGGAAGCAATAAATATATCAGAATCCTTTATATCTGAAAATGGATTACTTTCAAGATACTCTTGCGTACACACCACATATCTAAGAGAGAAGATGCCTAACGTATCCTCTACACACTTTCGTCCTTCCGCTACAAACAGTCCGTGACGTCGTCGCATCTTTGACTGTGACAAAGATGCTATAAGAGATGCTCTGGCTTTTGATAATAACTCGGCCATTAAATTTTAGTGTTTAGTGCAAAAATAACCAAATTTTCCGATATATCAAAATCAGAAACTGAAATGAAGAGCTATCCTTAAGCCACTTTTATCCGTTCCCGGAAGGTCTCGATAAGAAAGTCTCCAGATATATTCCACTCTGAGTATGGTAAGGATATTGTCAAGTCCGATACCAAGTTCCATATATGGACGTCCCGACATCACTCTACATCCTGCATCACTCGGAAATTTTAGCAATGACGGATTATATTCCGGATTATTTTTATGAGACAATCCTCCCCAAAGGGCTTTGAAGGAAATGGTCTCACGTAATTTGAGCTTGCTAACCCATGGAAGATGATTGAATAACAGTCCCTGGCTCCAATATGTGACGTCAAGAGAAGCATAGCGGTCGTTGGCAAACTCCATAGCATCCATCAGGGCATAGCTCTCCGGTTGGATAGTATAAGAGAGATTTACATTCGGCCAAAGAAGGGCAGGATAATATACCTGACTCCATATAATTCCTCCTTTGACTATGGCGTCAAAATACCCGAAGGCTGAAAGCCATATCCTCTTCTGTATTGAGATTTCGGATCTATTGAGAAGAAAATCGGCACCCAAGAATCCCTTCGGGCCGTATTCATGAGTAAGCTGGAAGATGGGGGCATCCATATTAACCGGGGCTCTGTTTGTATAGCCTTGTGTAAATGTTTCACCCGGAGCCCAACGCAGAGCCACACAAATGGCTGACTGTGTGAACTTCGAAAAATGCTGACCAAACCCGTTTTCAAACTCAATCCAGTGAGATTTATTTTGTACTTCGTGACGTAGTGTGGCTTGTAGCGAGAAGTTGTTCCTAAGCTCAAGAATATAATTAAATTCCGAGAGACGCCTATATGTGACCAGATCATCCCCCTTCCTCTTTAAAGACAGGAATATATTATCAGGGCTTGTGAAGAGATAATGCTGTCCGAGACGGTCAAGATCATATTGATGGAGTGCTCTCAAAGCGTGTACCGGAAATTCTCTCGAATGATACTTCTTTCTTGAAAATGAATACTCGCCCTCAATTCTGTATTTGGGTTTACCGTCTTTAAAACCGTAGGCCACATATCCTCGTGCAAACAGATGAGGGGAGAGATTGGCTGTGGTTAGACCTCCTACCTTTAGACGGATCCCTTCCACATCATTGAAACTGATGAAACTATTGACTGGACCAAAATCAAAACGGCTTGGGTCTCCGGTACGGATATATCCTCTGGCAATGATTCCTACTATCTTTTCTCCCCAATATATAAGGGGGAATTTACGGAATCCGGTCATTAATCCATTCATTGATGCTTCAGCTGCAGAAAGAGGAATCATTCTGTTAGACGTCCAGAATAAATCATTCCTATTTTCCGCCTCGTCTATCACGAATTGATTTCCAAGTCGGTCAAGTCGGCTTGCAACACTGTCTCCGGGAGTATAACTGAATGAATCATAAATAGCCAGTCTTCGGGCATAGAACTCCGGTGTACCCGGAATCAGTTGTAATTCAGCTGTCATGTCGTCAAGTATCTTATGACGATTTCCAAGAGAATCCTTGACAAAATTCTGTGATATTGAAAGAGAGTTGACATAATTAAGGTTGATTGCAGACGGGACACGCATGGTCACTCTCTTTATGAACATGGATGAATCCCCTTCCGCTACATATAATTTGCCATTGAATCCCATCGTCTCCGGATTACGTGGAGAGAAAGAGAGTTCGATATATCTTTCATCTCCGATAGTAACAGTGTCGGTCAGATAATATCTATATACATCAGGTCCGAGTGGTGAAAGAGGACTAACAAATCTATTCTGAAGCAAGGTGATGGAAGGAGAATAAATATCCACCTCACGCATAACATCCCCGACCGCTGTCTGCACATTAGCCTTATCTAATATATCATCAATACCCACAGACCGGACTCCTTCCACTATCTCCTTTGACCTTTTTGGATCGGAGGAATAAATATGGGTTGCCACCTTCTCTTTGATAGTGAGGTCAAGAATAGTCTTTCCTGTCCAAAGTGCTGTGTCAATACAATTCTTTAAAAATCCGAATTTGCCGTTCTTTTTCCCGTCCAACCGTTTAGGATTGAAATCATTCAGACCCATCACAATCTTTTCATACAGGCGATAAGAGTATAACTCTTCATTACGAGGATCAGTTTTATCCTTAGCGGCGCGAATTCGCTCCATGAATTCCACAGCCGGATTATTTCGTTTGGAATATTTTTTTTTTTTTTTGCGCACCGTCACCTCTTCAAGATAAGTAGCCTCCGGTGAAAGTAATATTGAAAGTAACGTATCCTTCGGAGTAAATCTTTTCTCCACTGAAGAATAGCCGAGAGATGATGCTTTCAGCGTAAGACCTTGTGAAGGAATATTAAAATAAAATATTCCCGACTCATCTGTCACAGTGGCCTTCTTGGAGTCTGGAGAATAGATATTGATGAAACCCAACAGTTCTCCGGTGATAGAATCTCTTACCTCTCCTCTTATCCTGGAAGACTGTGACACAGGAAATGCAGAAGTACACAAAACCACCATCACCGAAACAATAACGGTCAAGCGACTGGTAACGATATGAATAAACCGAGAAAGATTTAACATTCTTTTAAGTGAAAAGTAGCTAAGTAGCTAAGAAAAATTAAACGATATAATAACTCAGTAGCTTTGAAAGTATCTTAATATGATATATGCGGCTAATTTTGGCCATCCTGACCTTGTCACTCAGTCGCTTAGCCCGCTAAGCTCATTCGCTCCGCGGCCAATCCGACTCAAAATTATCGCGCATCTATCATATTATTAATTGTTCTTAGCTACTTAAGAAGAATTAAACGATATCGTAACTAAGTAGCTTTGAAAATATCTTAATATGATATATGCAACTATTATTAGCCATCCTGATCTTGTCAAACAGTCGATTAGCGAGCTATGTGACTTCACTCCGCTGCCAACAGACCCAAAATTATCATGCGTCTTATATTAAGTATCTCGTATAAATAAATTAATGTATTGATATGTTAAGCCGCAGATCTACTGAAATTAATCATGTATTGTTTGCCAACGTTGGAAAGAATGTC
>JAAVFY010000027.1 GCA_014800515.1 Bacteroidales bacterium | reverse complement strand
ATTCTGCGGAGGCACGCTTAACGACGGGTCTCAACCATAACCTTGCCGCCTCGGATATAGGGCTGCCCGTTGACAGGCGCAGTCAGCTCGCGGCCCTGCAGGTCATAGATACGGTCGGACACGGATGTCTCAGTCTCAACCTCCTCTATCCCGCTTCCGGTGTTGCCATACACCTTCTTGCCGTTGACTGTGGCTTCGGTAAGAAGGGTGGCATTGACTCCAACCATGTTGAAATAGACGTTCGTAAGAACTCCTGTGGAGCTGCCTACTCCTTTCAGCCAGATACCCTCATCGGAAAGATTACCATCTTTATCCGAAACCTTTATCTTCATCCGTTCAATCGTGGGATATTCAGAATCCTGTTCAATACCCTCGCAAGTCACGGTGTAGAGGGTGGCTGTGCTTGTCTCTGAGAAAGGATAGGAGATAATTCCGACCTCACAGCTTTCTCCGGGCTGAAGTCCGAAGTCATACATCAGGGTCCATTCATTTGTCTCGCTATTGCTCTTGAACCATACCTTGTCACCTTCCGTCTTGAGATAGGTCTGCAGTACGGGCTCAGAATCGTCGATACGCTCCATCAGGCGCAGAGTCTTACCCTCATCCCCTGCGTTATCCTCAGTGTAGTAAACGGCTGTTGAGGATAGGAGATCAGGACCGGAGGTGAAAGGATCCGGATCCACGCCACTGTATTCCACCGTCCATGTGGAACCGACGCAGAACATATTCTCCGCAGACGCCGGCATCACAACGGATGCAAACGCCAATGCAAAGAAGCAGTTAAAAAGTCGTTTCATACCACAAATTATTTAAATATTAAAAATCACTAACTTTAACCGCAAAGTTAACTATTTTTTATTACAATTCAAAATTAAATCGTAATGGAAGACTTGACCGCTACCATATACTCAGGAGCATACTCACCCTTTTCAGTAGCAAATACTTCCCCGGAATAGTATCCGTTGGAAATTCCTCCCCAGCCCCAGTCACAATGGAAATATGCTACGTTACGTGCTGGGGAAACAGCAGAACCTATATACAGATGGTATTCTAATCCATCTATTACCCATGCATGACCGCCAAGACCATTAATATAATCTGTACCGGTAACTGCAACGAGATACTTATTTTTCAAATATGACTGTACATCAGAGGAATTGAAGTTCGTCATGGAAGTAACTTCATTCTGAGATGCTTTGAACAACATACTGGCCAAAGCACCACGAGGAGCGCCACTGCCATTAGGTCCATATATCAACGAGCCATCTTTTCCCAGCCAATATAAAAGCTTGGCAATATAGTCCACAGTCTCACTATATGTATATGCATTGGTTGCCTGCGTTGATGAAAGACCTTCCTGTGAAGATGGAAAGTATATATTCTTCATAGCATTCCTTATCATTCTGCAGCTTACATAACTCATATCATGATATCCTCTCAAATCATCCTGAGTATGGAGGAGAACAAGCGCCGCAGCCACCGGCATACAACCTGCGGGGCAATTAGGATGTTCAACCACAACGTATTTGTTGAAGGGGGCTTGCTGATGAACCTGAGTTACAATCTGAGGATCAACAACCGGATTCACCACATAGCCATTGGCACTTACAACGGATGCAGCCCTTTCCGCACTCCCCTCTATGTATGCCTCAATGTGGTCAGTGAAATACTTCTTTGACAATTCATTCTCGAAGGAAAAATTATTATTGTCAGAATAGGCGAGAACAGGATATACGCTGTTATCGGCGGCAATGATTGCGAAACCGGAATCCTGAGGATAGTTGACCACATAGGCGATAGTGTCAGATACAAGACGCGAACGTGTGGGGTTGCTCAGTATGTACTCGACCTTAGGGAGTCCATTGACACCAGCGCGTGTAAGCTTGTCACCCACCACCTTGGCCGCAATGCCAAGGGCTTCCGACTCAGAGATACCGGTTCCAGACATGGAAGAAGCCATTCCGGTCTGAGGCAACTCAGGCATTTCTTGATTTCCACAAGAAGGGAGAAACACGACAAATAAGGCGCACATCAGAATAAAAACTTTTACCGTTTTCATAAATGAATAATTTAGTTAGTTAAAAATCACTGTGTGTGATAAGAGTTCGTAATTATCACACTATAACAATCTTTGTTTATGCAGTTTTTTGTTTACAACACTACAAGAATCGTGAATTACACACTTGTCAAAATGACAATATTCATTTGTACAATCAAAATCTGCTATTAGGGAGTACGCATTTCTCCTCTATCAATTGAAGAATATCAATCTCTTGAAGGTCTTCCCTGCAGAGGGATATATAGCACTTCCAGAGATTGGGCCATTTCCTATACGGAGGCATTCAATGTATCAGAATCTTTACAGTTTGAGAAAAATACCCACAAAACGCCCTAACAATGTATACCCCGCTCGGCAATCCCATGATGGAAAGACAATCCTTTTACATTTGAGATCTTATTTCCCGTCTAGTCATACACGTCTATGCCGCATACCAGAGCGGTTATCATGTCTCCCGAATGGAAGACTGCAGGTGTCTCCCTCCTGATCTCCTTAGTGGCGGCGAGTCCTCCGCCCGGTAATTCTCCTTTGAAATCCTTGGGATAAAGAACGTTACCGGAAGTATCCATATAGCAGTAGAAGTTATTATAGTAATTAAAGCCGGACGTATGAAGCAATGTGTCTGCATAATATAGACAACTATATTCCACTAACCCAATTCCCTCAACTATCAGGTAGCTTTGTGTGGGTATATCCTCTTCTTCATCCCCTAATATAAAAGTCAGGATTTTCCAAGACTCCACTTCATCTTCTCCTACACCCTCCCTACCTATCTCATAGACGAGGTTGACACACTCAATATAATAACCAGGACAATCTTCATAATACTGATACATAGAGATTCCATCATAGGATACTCCTTCCTTCGCATCAAAATCATACAACAGACCCTCTGTCATGGTTGTTGTCGAGGATGATTCACCATACCGCTCCCATCCGTCAAGCAAAAGATAGACTTTCCCGTCTTCTTCACGTATCCATGCCTCGGTCTCATCAATATTCTCTTCTATCATGGCATTCTTCACATCATTGTTTTCCCATATCACTTTTTTATTGTGCAGACGCGCGTATAGAATCTGTTCAAAAAGTCCTTTGAATCCTTNAGCATCATATATTTTGCAATGTGTTTCCCACCTTTCCCTGGATATGGAAACCCATACCCTATCAGGGCGGATAAGCACCTTCTCATTATTTTTTGCCAATCCTGTAAAATAAAATACAAGTAAAAAGCCAAACAGATACAATCGATCCATATTTTACCAACAGTCTATTTAACATTAATACTTAAACAGAGATCTCAAGAATATAGAATTGCTGATTACTGCATAATTCATCTCATTTCAGTCAATCTCATTTCAGTCAATGGAAATAACTCCGGTATAGGTGTTTCCCATAAAGCTTTCACATTGGATCTCATACTCACCTGAGGGTAGGAACTGATTCCACACGGGGTCGTCATAACTAACAGATCCTTCTACCGTCATGTGATTTTCTGTATGTTCCATCTTAAAGAATAGACCTTCTTCATTCTGGGGAAAGTCAAACACACATACGCCCGGGTCAGATATATAGGTAAAATAAATAATATATAAAGACGGTGCTCGCGGACGTGTCGGATCCTTGGGAACAGGATTTCTGGGAATGGGCTGCTTGACGTTGAAATCATGGGAAAGTGAAAAATCATCGGATGCAGTAGATGAAAAAGAAAGGCCTAAAAGCAACGTGCCCAATGTTATAAATAAGGTGGCGAAACGTACATTTTTCATGATAGATGGGTATTTGTTGTTGCCAACAAAGTTAGGTTATTTTATTCGCCAACCAAAATTTTTTAACATCTATCTACATCTCATTTCTAAAAAATTATTTATTTCGCTATATGATTGGATTATAATTGTTTACAAGCTATTTTCAATCAACATACATCTCAGTGTTTTCATACTGTACCTCATCGTTTCGGTTCAGTATGGCCTTTCATGGGCACCAATGGACAGACCGAGTTATTTTGCCCCATTTTTTCTCCTGTCTGACAGGAATTGCAGATACTTCTCCTTCTTCGGCACGACTGACTGATTCACAAGTTTCCTAATGGCAGAGCGTCGGTTGTAGATCATCTCTCGTTTCACCCCGAATATAAGTGACAGGCTTGGTATGGTCAGGCCTAATGTGCAGTATAGGAACAGCAGCTGGTCTTTCATGGTGATCCCGGAGAAGTCGCTCATGAAATCGGTCATGACATTGTCATGGAGTTCATCGGCAAGTATACGCAGTTGCCCGGTTAATTCTGAGTCTTCGAGCATATCAACAAAATGGGATTTTCCAATCCCTGATTTCCCGTTGCAGGAACCACCCGGCATCTCCTTTTCCCCAAGTGCATTCATCCTGGTCATAAAGTCCAGAAGGACACTTTGGCCATTTTTTATATTATCCATGCTCACTTGCATATCTCCAAGACGACGCTGCAACAAACCTATCTCCTCCTGCTTGCTTCCTATATCTTGCTTCCGCACCTCCATCTCTTTATGCCTTATGTCGATTTCCATAAGCATGTCATGTTCCTTTTTCTCCAAGTCCTTGCGGGCTTCCATCAGCTCATTGCAAAGGAGCCTCACCTTATCCGTGAAGGCTTCTTCTCTCGCACGAATGGTTTTCTTATGCTCCAGGTGCAGCCTGACAATCAGGAACAATAGTAGCCCTGCTACTATTGCTATCAGAATAATATTCCGACGCATTGTGATAAGCTGCATCTCTTTCTCCCTCTGAATCCGGACGCTCCGTTCCTGAAGCATGAGGGTGACCTGCTCATTCATTTGCGAAGCTATGATATCGTTCTGTTCCTCCATGAAATGCAGAAGCATAGCCCCGCATGTATCGACTCCATGTTCTCGGCTGAGGAGAAGGTAATGTACCCAATTCTCCGGGACACCCCGCCTCATCAAGACAGAGTCCACGGCAATAGCTTCCTTCCGCCGACCCGTGCGTAGGAGAGATTCCCCGTAGTTTACCAACGCATGGGTGTCCAGATAGTCGCCATCAAGTTCGGAAGCCTGACGGTAGCAACCGGCGGCCGCCTCAAATTCGTTTCTATCAAAATAGCTTTTTCCGGCTATCCTGAGCGCAGATACCATCATGGACGTATCCTGTTCTTGAGTTGCATTGGACATCACAGTATCCGACACCGCTAATGCGTCGGCATACAAACCGTTGCACACCAGCGCCCGTCCGACGTCAATATCAGCGTGACGTTCATAATGGTCTTTTACAGCCTCGCGATACTTGAGCCGGGCTTGCCTATACCATTTAAGACACATGGGATAGTTCATAATGTTGTAAAAGGCATCTCCCAGACACCTTGAGGCTTGAGCGTTGTAAAAAGGATTGGAGGCGAAATCCTCAATATCAAGTGCCGCCATGCAATGAAGTATCGCGGTGGAGTATTCCCCACGGTTGCAGGCGATCAAGGCTGCCATGAGCCTTGCCTTTCCAGTATGTAATCCCTCGGACTTCCGGTTTTCATAATAACTTATGGCAAACGGTAGCCCGGCTGCAATAGTGTCATCGTATCCAATCTTGTAACGGGCTTGAGTGAGCAGAAGGGCATACAGGGCGCGGTCGCGCTTGGGGGCGGAGATGTCGACCTTCAGGGGAGCGAGAAGGGCATAGGCAGAGTCGGGGTGTTCCTCCATCACGGATTCGGCGCACAGCAGGGTCTTCCGAAGCGGAGAGGGCCGACAACCTGCGGCCAGCAGTGCGAGCATCGGCAGAAGCAAAAGGAGGCGCAGAAGGAAGCGGAGTCGGTTATTCATCATCCAAAGTTACAAAAATGCTACGGGATGGCAAAGTGGAGCCGGAGGCGTAGTCACGACTGTCTCGCAGCTCACTCTTACTCTTTTTTTAGTCTTGCTCTTTGTGTCTTTCCGTATCGGTGAGCCGTTCCGACACCCAGTCCGTGAGGGTGCGGGTCTCCGTGGAGAAGTTGGCGCCTACAAGGATCTTCTCACGGGGATCGGCCATATAGGGAGCCGCATATCCTTTCTCTTTTATCTGTGCCAGAGCTTGCTTCGCGCTCTTGTTGATCTTGAACTCGAAGATATAGATATAACGGCGGCTCTCCAGCACCATGTCACATCGCCCCAGGGAACTTACAACCTCCGTATGAACCCGGTAGCCAAGCATCTTGCCGATTATGGACATCATGTTGTGGAAATGGATCTCCTTGTTGCGCTCCCCTCCTGTGGGCGTATCGGCTATCAGACTTCCAAGACGCTCCATGAATCTGTCGACATCCCCATCCCCTATGTCCCGCGTCAGAGCTGACAAGGAGTACATCCCGTTTCCGCCGGCCTCCAGGAAGTAGGCATGGATGAAGAAATCCCAGAAACCTTGCGAGACCTCTTCGTTGGGAAACCCGAGACGGTACTCTCCGTATTCCTCGTTCCATCCCTTGAGGGTCAGATAGCCCGCCTGGTAGAGCAGAGGCACTATCCCGGCTGTCGTGTCGGTGATGTTGTTGAGCTGGGACTCGGTGGCCACCGTGTCATGAAGCGTCCCAAGCTCCACATTGTTCCTCCTCACAAGCTTAACAATGAAACTCGGTGTGCCGCTACGAAACCAGTAGTCGCCGATTCTTCCCTTGGTGAAGGCGTTGAGGACACTGAACGGATTGTAGATATCCTCGCCATCCTGACTGAAATGATAACCGTCATAATGCTTCTTGAACCGCTCCCAGGTCTCTTCCTCCGTTATTCCGTTGGACTCTGCAAAATTCTTCAC